>JAZNNV010000128.1:0-13393 GCA_045580465.1 Faecousia sp. | reverse complement strand
CAGCAGGATCTTCAGCTCCTCGGTGTTCAGGCTTCTGCCTAACAGCCGCTGCACTTCGCCATAGAGCAGGCGGAAGTCGCTGCTGGTGTCCATTGCCTCCAGAACATCCTTTTCGGAGTACACGGGGCGCTCACCGGCGATGATGGCAGGGCGCGCCGGCTCCGTCCACAGACCCAGCTGGCGCAAGGTAGCGCCGGCGCAGGACAGACGGGTGGGCGTGAACTGCAGCTGCGCGGCAGCCTCCTCGGCGGTATTGCCGCAGCGAAGGCTGAGATACAGCAGCGCTGCATCGCCGCTGGCAGTCGCCAAGAGCTTGCGCAGGTCGTCAGATTCAATTGTCAGATTCTGTATGTTCATGGCAGATTCCTCAAAAAGTGTCGGTAACTGATATTATAGCACAGATTTTGGCGGCGTACAATCACTTCCTGAAAGATTTTTCAGAAAAATGAGGAGGCAGAGATTTCCTGCCTCCTCGGGTCTTTATCCGATAAAATCGCCGTTTTCCCACCAACCGGACATGGTTTTGCCCACACCATAGTAATAAGTACCCTGACCATGGCGTTTGCCGTCCCGGAACTGACCGACGTAGCGGCTGCCATCCGTCCAGATGAAAGTACCCTGACCGTTCAGTGAGCCATCTGCCCATTCTCCTTCGCAGTAGTTGCCGTCTGCATAGTAGAGCTTTCCTTGCCCCTGACGGACACCGTCCGCCCAGTCGCCCTCGTAGCGGTTGCCGCTTGCGTAATACATAACGCCGTAGCCGTGCTTTTCCTCGCTGACCCAGTTGCCCTCATAGCGGTTGCCGTTGACATAGTAGTAAACGCCGTAGCCGTTGCGCTGACCGTTCACAAAGTTGCCTGAGTACTTCGCGCCGTTATCAAAGGTGTAAGTACCCTGCCCGTGGTAGTTTCCGTCTTGGAACATACCCACGTAGGTGCTGCCGGTAGAGCCGGTGAAAGTACCCTGACCGTTCAGCTTGCCATCCACATACGTACCTTGCCACACAGCGCCCTCCGCTGAGGTATACTTGCCGCTGCCGTTTCGGCTACCATCTTCCCAGTAGCCTTCGTAACGTCCGCCCTCAGCAAAGGTGTAAACGCCATAGCCGTGGCGTCGGTCGTTCTTCCATTGACCGATGTAGACATCGCCGCCATCATAGCGCATCGTACCTTCGCCCTGCAGGAGCTTGCCGTGGTCGAAGGTGCCGGTCACGTCCCGGATCTCGGACTTGTAAGAGCCCTGCCCGTGGAGCTGACCGTCGATCAGATAGCCGGTGTAGGTGACACCGTCGTAGGTGTAGTTTGTGACAGCACCGGTGTAGGTTTCTTTTTTGCCTTCCTCATTGAGAAATTCCTGCGTGATATGGGCGGTGTCGCGGAGAAAATCCAGCGCCTTTTGGGACGGCGTATCCGTCCAGCCCACCAGATAGGCATTCAGCGGGTCCATAACACCTTCGGAGGAATTGACCATCAGGCTGTTTTCCAGATGGGTCGCCGCAGCCGTCTTGACGTCTGTGGGGTAATAGAAATCCCGCGCGCCGTAAAGATGGGAAAGCTCGTGATAGAAGGGAGTCGCATCCTGATAGAGTACCGCATAGCCGTAGGCAGGGATGGCATTGGCTCTGCCGGCATGGTTGGCAACGAAAATCACCGGTGCGGACTCTGAGCCGTACTGCTGCGCCAAAGCGCTGCCGACCTGCTCCCGCTTGGGAAGACCAACAATTTCCAGCGCGCTTTTCACCCAATCGACGGTGTCCGCATCCACGATGACGGCATCGATGGAGACGGTTTTGTAGTGGCATACGATGTCGATGCTGACGTTGTATCTTGCCGCATCGGTGGCGATGCGCTCTGCTTCCGTACTCAGCTGCTCCTTGAAGGTGGCGATCTCGTCGGAAGACCAGTTGCCCTCCGGATCACTGACGAAGATCACCGTGACGGGAAGAACGCCTGAATAGGGCTTTTTGACCTCCCAGCGGCGGGTGTTGAGGAAAACGTGGCTCTGCAGCTCGTCGGGAACGCCCTCCAGATGAACCGGCTCAGTAGAGGGTGCGGGATCGGTGCTGCCGGGTTCGGTCACTTCGGGGCGGGTGTCTTCGGGGAACAGATCCTCGCCAAACTCTCTGCCTGAGATGATCTGCAGCGCCAAAAAGATGACACAGACCCAGAGCAGCAGCTTGCCGAAGCTGAATTTTTTGGTTTTTGTCGAACTTGCCATAATGCCTCCCAGCGAAAAATGTCTGAAATCAGTATATTCTGCGGCGCTTCAAAAGTCAACAGAAGAAAACTTGACAAGCCAATCCGGCAATGGTAAAATATATGTAGCTGTGATGAACGGAAAGAGTAACAGATTTCACCCTTTTCAGAGAGTCGATGCCACGGCTGAGAGCATCGGCAGGGGAGTGCTGTGAAGGTGCGTCCGGGAGCAGAAAGTGCATAAAAGTGATAAATGAGAGTGGAACCGCGAGTTAGTTTGACCCGCCTCTTGTGCTGAACGGCATAAGAGGCGTTTTTTGATGAAAAAATAAGCAACGGAGGCGTGCGTTATGTATTTGTATAATTCCACAACCCACAAAAAGGAGCTTTTCGTTCCCAATGATCCCAATCTGGTGAAGATGTACACCTGTGGACCGACGGTGTACCACTATGCCCACATCGGCAATCTGCGTACCTACATCATGGAGGATGTGCTGGAAAAGGCACTGCGCTATGTTGGCTACAATGTCAAGCGCGTCATGAATATCACCGATGTGGGTCACCTTGCATCCGATGCCGACACCGGCGAGGATAAGATGCTCAAGGGCGCGAAGCGGGAGAACAAGACCGTCATGGAGATCGCCCGGTTTTATACCGATGCCTTCTTTGCAGACTGCGAGAAGCTGAACATCAAGCGCCCTGATGTCGTCGAGCCTGCCACCAACTGCATCGATGCCTATATTGAAATGGTGCAGAAGCTTTTGGATACCGGCAAGGCATATTTTGTGGGCGGCAACGTCTACTTTGATACCTCCACGCTGGATAAGTACTACGTCTTCGGCGATCACGACGAGGAAGACCTTGAGGTGGGTGTCCGCGAGGGTGTCGAGGAAGACGCAAACAAGAAAAATAAGAACGACTTCGTCCTGTGGTTTACCAAGTCGAAATTCGAAGATCAGGCACTGAAGTGGGATTCCCCTTGGGGTGTCGGCTATCCCGGCTGGCATATTGAATGCTCCTGCATCTCCATGAAGCACTTGGGCGAGGAGCTGGACATCCACGCCGGCGGCATCGACAATGCCTTCCCCCATCACACCAATGAGATCGCCCAGTCTGAGAGCTATCTGGGTCACAAGTGGTGCAACTACTGGTTCCATGTCCACCACCTGAACACCGAGGGTGGCAAAATGAGCAAGTCCAAGGGCGAATTTTTGACCGTCTCCCTGCTGGAGCAGAAGGGCTATGATCCCATGGCGTACCGCCTGTTCTGCCTGCAGAGCCACTACCGCCGCAATCTGGTTTTCAGCTGGGAAAATCTCGACAATGCGGTTGTCGCCTATGACAAGCTGATCGCCAAGATCGCCACATTGAAGGACGGCGGCGACATCGACGAAGCCGCTTTTGCGCAGCTGAAGGAGCGCTTTGTCAATGCCCTGAACGGCGACCTGAACACCAGCCTTGCGGTGACCGCGGTTTATGATGTACTGAAGGCAAAATGCAATGACGCCACCAAGCTGGCGGCGCTTCGTGATTTCGACAGGGTTTTGTCCCTGAATCTGCTGGAAGCAGCCGAAAAGCTGCTGAAAAAGCAGGCAGAGGAGGAAGCAGCCAATGCCGACCCCGAGATCGACGCGCTGGTTGCTGCCCGTACTGCGGCAAAGAAGGAAAAGAATTTCGCGGAGGCTGACCGCATCCGTGATGAACTGAAGGCCCGGGGCATCGAAATCATCGATACGCCTCAGGGCACCAAATGGAGAAAAGCATGAAGCTGCTGATTTTGGACGGCAACTCCGTCATTAACCGCGCTTACTTCGGTGTCAAGCCTCTTACCAACCGTGAGGGGCTTTACACCCATGCCATTTACGGCTTTCTGAACATCCTTGACAAGCTGGAAAAGGAAGAACAGCCGGATGCGGTGTGTGTTTCCTTTGACCTGCACGGACCCACCTTCCGCCATTTGCGTTATGACGGCTACAAGGCGACCCGCCACGGCATGCCCGAAGAGCTTGCCATGCAGATGCCCGTGATGAAGGACGTTCTGCGTGCCATGAACATTCCCATCTACGAATGTCAGGGCTGGGAAGCGGATGACGTCATCGGTACGGTGGGCAAGATCTGCTCAAACAATGGTTGGGAGTGCGTCATCGCCACCGGCGACCGGGACAGCCTGCAGCTGATCGATGAAAATGTCCACGTCAAACTGGTCATTTCCAAGATGGGGCAGACCACCGCGACCCTTTATACCCAAGAAAAATTTGTCGAAGAATACGGCTTCGAGCCGAAGAAGCTCATCGACCTGAAGGCGCTGATGGGTGATTCCTCCGACAACATCCCAGGTGTTGCCGGTGTCGGTCCGAAGACGGCAACGGAGCTGCTGCTGAAATTCGGCAGCTTGGACGGCATTTATGAGAATTTAGAGGATGACTCCATCCGCCCCAAGCTGCGGGAAAAGCTGGTTTCAGGCAAGGAAGATGCCTATCTTTCCTACGAGCTGGCGACCATCGTGCCGGAAGCACCCATTGATTTTGAGCCGAAGGATGCCATCGTGCAGCCCTACAACAAGCCGGAGCTTTATGCCATTTTCCAGCGGCTGGAATTTGTGAAGCTGATCGACAAGTACGGTCTGCGCGGAGCGGCTGTGGAAGCACCGAAGCCGGTGGTTGCGGCGGCAAAGCCGCTGCCCCGGTGCGGCTGCCTGCCTGAGAGCAACGTGCCTTGCGCCATCTATCTTGCGGACGACGGCACGCTGGGCGTTGCGTGGGAGCAGGGCGTTTGCACCCTGACACCCATGGAGGTGCAGATGGGCTGCGATTGCCTCGCTTCTTACAGCGGCTGCATTTGCCATGATCTGAAGACTACCATGCATCGGCTGGACGAACTGGATGTTTCCTATGGCACATTCGTATTCGACACGGCGCTGGCTGCCTATGATCTCAATCCGTCCCAGTCGGACTACCCCTTGTCGAAGCTTGCCACCACCTTCCTCGGCACCAGCGTAGATGACGGCGATGCCGCCGCCTGCGCCGAAGCCATCTGGCAGCTGAAGCCCGTTCTGGAGCAGGAGCTGGAGAAAAACGGCTTGACATCCCTTTACGAAACCGTTGAGCTGCCCCTTTGTCCCGTGCTTTACCGCATGGAGCGGGAGGGTATCGCCATCGACAGAGAACAGCTTACCCAGTTCGGTTCGATGCTTGCCCAGCGGATCGATGACTGCGAGAAGCTGATCTACGGCTACGCAGAGGGTGCGTTCAACATCAATTCCACCAAGCAGCTGGGCGAGCTGCTCTTTGAAAAGCTGGGGCTGCCGCCGGTGAAGAAGACCAAAACCGGCTACTCCACCAATGCGGATGTGCTGGAAAAACTGAAGGACAAGCATCCCATCATTCCCGCCATCATGGACTATCGGATGATGACCAAGCTGAAATCCACCTATGCCGACGGCTTGATGAAGGTCATCGGCGAGGATGGTCGCATCCGCACAACCTTCCAAAATCTGGTGACCGCAACGGGAAGACTTTCTTCTACCGATCCCAATTTGCAGAACATTCCTGTGCGCACCGATCTGGGTGCTGAAATTCGCAAGATGTTCGTTCCGAAGGAAGGCTTTGTGCTGGTGGATGCGGACTACAGCCAGATCGAGCTGCGTGTGCTGGCGCACATTGCCGATGACAAGGTGCTGCAGGACGCGTTTATCAACGGAGAGGACATTCACACCGTCACCGCATCTCAGGTGTTCGGCGTTGCGCCCGAGGCGGTCACGCCCCTGCAGCGCCGCCATGCCAAGGCGGTCAACTTCGGCATCGTCTACGGCATCTCGGAGTTCTCGCTGGCAGAGGACATCGGCGTTTCCCGTTGGGAGGCGAAATCCTATATTGAAAGCTACCTCGACCACTACAGCGGCGTACGCAAGTATATGAAGCAGGTGGTCGCAGATGCCCGGGAATGCGGCTATACCCAGACACTTTTCGGTCGCAAGCGTTATATCCCGGAGCTGACGGCAAGCAACTTCAACGTCCGTCAGGGCGCGGAGCGCATCGCGCTCAACACCCCCATTCAGGGTACGGCGGCAGACCTGATCCGTCTGGCGATGATTCGCGTGGATGCGGCGCTGCGGGAGCAATATCCCGAAGCGAAGCTTCTTTTGCAGGTGCATGACGAGCTGATCGTGGAATGCCCGGAGGGCATTGCCCCGGAGGTCGCGGCGCTGGTCAGCCGTGAGATGGAGGGCATCGCCACGCTGAAGGTTCCCCTGACCGCGGAAGCGAAGATCGGAAAGAGCTGGTACGACGCAAAATGATCAGAATTGAAAGAATGAACGAAGCCCACGTGCTGCAGGTGGCGGAACTGGAAAAGTGCTGCTTTTCTGACCCGTGGAGCGAACAAAGCATCGCCTATGAGCTGCGCGGACCCTTTTCTCTGTGGCTGGTGGCGTTGGACGGGGAAACTGTGGCGGGCTATGTCGGCTCACAGAGCGTGCAGGGAGAGTCGGATATGATGAACATTGCTGTTCATCCCGACTACCGCCGTCAGGGCATTGGAGAAAAACTGGTAACGGAGCTGTCGGCACAGCTGAAGGCGTTGGGGAACGAGTGCCTGACCTTGGAAGTGCGTGTGTCCAACGCAAATGCCATCGCCCTTTATGAAAAGCTGGCGTTCCGACAGATCGGAAGAAGACCCAATTACTACCGCAATCCCAAAGAGGATGCGCTGATTTTACAAAAAGAACTATGAAACTGAAACAAAAAAAGATATGGATCTGGATCGTTGTTGCGATCTTTGGCATCGGTATTTTAGGCGTGGGCGCGGTGTTCGGCACCAATGCCTACGTGGTTTACACGGCAGATGACTATATTTTGTCCCATGAGCAGGCAGCGCAGCTTGCAGACGTTGACTGCATTCTGGTGCTGGGCTGCGGTGTGCGTTCCGACGGCAGTCCCAGCGATATGCTCAACGACCGGCTGAAGCGGGGCGTTGCCCTCTACACCGACGGCGCAGCACCAAAGCTTCTGATGAGCGGCGATCATGGTCGCGACGGCTATGATGAGGTGGACGCCATGAAGCACTACGCTGTGGACGAGGGCATCGCCTCGAAGGATGTCTTCATGGATCACGCGGGCTTTTCCACTTACGAGAGCATGTACCGCGCCAAGGAGATCTTCGGAGCAAAGAAGGTCATCATCGTCACTCAGCAGTACCATCTGTTCCGGGCTGTCTACATCGCAAGAAGTCTTGGCATCGATGCCTACGGTGTATCCTCTGACTACCGCCGCTATCTGGGCGGCACGGGACGTGAGGTTCGGGAGGTACTGGCACGGTGTAAGGATGCGCTGACCTGCGTCTTTCTGCCTGAGCCTACATATCTGGGTGAGGTGATCCCCATTTGGGGTGACGGAAATCTGACGAATGACGAAAATTCTGACTTTGCCTGAGGGGAGTGGAAGACGTGAACATTTTAGCAGTAGAATCCTCCTGCGATGAAACTGCTGTTGCCATCGTCCGTGACGGACGGGAGGTGCTGACCGATTGCATCGCCTCTCAGGTGGAGCTGCACCGCATCTACGGCGGTGTCGTGCCGGAGATCGCGTCCCGTAAGCACATCGAAGCCATCTACGGTCTGGCGGATCAGGCGCTGGAGCAGGCGAAGCTGACAAGAGCCGACATCGATGCGGTGGCGGTGACCTATGCTCCGGGATTGATCGGTGCAGTGCTGGTGGGCGTGAATTTTGCAAAAGCTGCCGCACTGGCACTGAATAAGCCGTTAATTCCCGTGCATCATATCCGCGGTCACATCGCGGCAAATTACATCGCCTATCCCGATTTGAAGCCGCCCTTTTTGTGCCTTGTGGTGTCCGGCGGTCACACGATGATCATTGAGGTGACGGATTACACCGAAATGCGCATCCTCGGAACGACCCTTGACGATGCGGCAGGTGAGTGCTTTGATAAAGTTGCCCGTGTGCTTGGGATGCCTTATCCCGGCGGCGCGGCGCTGGATAAAGCCGCCCGTGGCGCAGATGATACGAAGTATGTTTTGCCTCGCTCGAAGCCCGGCGAAAATCCCTACAACATGAGCTTCTCCGGCTTGAAGACAGCGGCGCTGAATCTGATCCATCACGCCGAGCAGGTGGGGGAGGAGCTGGATATTCCGGCGCTGTGCGCGTCCTTTTCCGCGGCGGTCTCCGATACACTGGTACCCCGCGTGGTGCAGGCGATTCAGGAGACGGGACATAAGAAGATCGCCGTTGCCGGCGGCGTGGCTGCCAATTCCCGCATCCGCGCGGACATTTTGGCGGCAGCTGAAAAGCTGGGGGCGACGGTCTATATGCCGCCGCTGTCCCTGTGCGGCGACAATGGCGCCATGATCGGCGCACAAGCCTATTACGAATATCTGGCAGGCAATGTGGCAGATATGAGCCTGAATGCCTATGCGACGAAATCGATTTTAGGCGAAGCCCTATGATAAAATGCAGGAGCGGATGTGCTGCTCCTGCATTTTGATTTTGTATTCATACGTTGTATAACCGCTTTGCATAAACACGCACAGAATTATGAAAACTCCGGCAGAAAAATTCGGAAAACCCCCGTTCGACAGGTTTCGACATGATTTTCCGCTGTGAGATGCTTGTGGAAAAGGTTGTGGAAAGTGTGAATAAATAAACCCTGAATGAAAGATTTCCACTGTTATGGTAACCGAATTCGTGGATTTATGCACAAATTTTTCCATTTTTACACAAATGCCACCAAATAAAAGCAGGATTTCTCCCATTTTGCGCGGCTTGATTGACAGCGGAAAAACGGCGTGCTATACTCAGCCTGAAAGGCAGGTGGGCAGGATGCTGCTTCTGGCGAAAAAATGCAGCGAACTGAATTTTTCTCAGCTGATGGCAGTGTATGAAGAGGGAAACCTTGAAAATGCCCGGATGTTTTGGCAGGAGCTTTCTGAGGCGGAGCTGCTGCTTCGTGCGGAGGAGTCGTTTTACAGCTACCTGCAGGGGGATTTCTTCCGTACCCGCGGCGCGTATTATGCCATTTGGGAAGAGAATGGTCGGTACTGCAGCGCCCTTCGCATCGAGCCGTATCAGGACGGCGTTCTCCTTGAAGCGCTGGAAACGAGACCCGATTGCCGCCGCCGGGGCTATGCCGCCATGCTGATGCAGGCGGTTCTGGCGCAGGAAACACGGAAAATCTACTCTCATGTGGGCAAAAAGAACATTGCCTCCCTGCGCACCCACGAGAAGTGCGGCTTTCGGAAGCTCCTTGACCATGCGGTCTATATCGACGGCTCGGTGTCTTCCAATGCGTTCACCCTTTGCAAAGAATAAACCCTCCCGGTCGGGAGGGTTTTGTTTATTTGAAGTGCTTTTTGAGCCGTGCCAAGACCAGCAGACCCAGCCCGGGGAAGATCGCCACGATCAGCAGCGCGGCGCGGAAGCCCAGCTGCTCCGCTGTCAGGGACAGCCCGGTCGCCAACGTCTGCGCCCAAGGAGCAGCGGTCACCTGATCGACGATGATGCCGAAGGCTTGCGGAGAAAAAGCAGCGCCCAGATCGCCACCCGCTGCCATCAGGGCATAGGCAGCAACGCCCACTGCGGGGATATTTTCTTCCATCACAATGAGTGTACCCGGCCAGAGCATGGAGGTGCAGATACCCAGCGCCACGCAGGCGATCAGCGATACCGCCGCGCCGGGAGCAAGGGCTGCAACAATATAGCACACAACCGCGCCTGCCATGCTGATGGTCAGCACCCGGAAGATGTTTTTGCCGAATTTGGCGTATGCCGACCGCACCAGCGCAAACAGACCGGCAAAGAGCATCATGCCCAGCAGATCGCCCCAGATCTTCGGAATGTACAGTGCTTTTTCTGCATAAGCAGAGATCCAGTTGGACATAGTGACCTCGGCACATGCCCCCAGAAAGATCAGACAGATGCACAAAATAAGACCTTTCGTCCGCTTGCCGGAGCGGTCTGCTGCGGCAGAAGGCTGGGCGGTGTCCATCTCAGGAAGGGGCGTACGCATCATCAGCACAGCGGCGATCACCGGAAGCGCTGCCCAGAAGAAGGTCAGGTACATCCAGTAGGCATCGCCCACGAACCGCAAAAACAGCGTGCTGATGCTGACAACGATGATGAGACCATAGCCGTAGAGAGAGTGGAGGATGCTCATATCCGCATCGGTGCTGCCGGGGATGGCGGCAACCGCGGAGCTCATCAGCACTTCATCAAGTCCGGCGGCGATGGAGAAAATGACCGTGCCGATCACCAGACCCACGTAGGCATACTGGGGAAAAAGCATGGGGATCAGCGCGTAGATGACCAGACCCAGCGCGGTGATCAGCGGCATGGTGCGCAGAGCTTTATGGACATTGAAAAAGCGGCTGAAAAAGCTGAAGATCAGATCAATGCACAGCTGGGTGCAGAAATTGATCAGCACCAGCGTGCCGAGCAGGGTGTAGGAGATGCCGTAGGTCTCGTGAAAGGTGGCGAACAGCAGCGGCGGCAGGCTGAATGCCGGTGCCATAACAAGGTTGGTAAAATAACACGTGTGTTTCGTGTTTTGGTAGTTCAGAGTTTTCATCGTAAGATTTCCCTTATCAAAAGTTACCACCCGAAATCTCTTTCGGGTGGTGTGTTTGTATTGGTTAGCCCAGCACAAGGGTCGGACGGGCAGGATCGTAAACAGTGTCCACATCAAACAGATCATCCAGCATTTCGGGGTTTTTCCACATGCGGATACCATCGATGTTGCGGCGACCGCCGCGGTAGCTGTGTTCGGTGATCTGCGTCCATGCGACAGCGGAGTCCACGTTGAAGAAGTAGCGGTAGCCATCTTCATACAGTGCCTTAAATTTTGCGTTGCTGAAATCGTACTTGTGCCAGTCAGCGATGTCCGAGCCGTGGGGGTAGAGGATGATGTCGGTGTCGCCGATGATGGGCTGGCAGGTATCTTCCCAGAGGTTGGAGTCGGCTTCTACGCGTTCGGCAGAAATGTTGCCGTAAGCGGGGTGACCGTAGGAGTGGCTTGCCATGATCCAACCCTTTTCCTTCAGGCAGGCGACCACCTTCTTGGCTTCGTCCACTTCCTTCTGCCATTTTTCCAAGCCGATGGTGTTCTTATAGCTGGGCTTGGTGCGGTAGCCGAGGACACCCTCATAGCCGGTGACACCCAGCACAGCACGGGCGCCGTGGTAGGCAAAATCAGGATGCTCCTGAATGAAGCTCTCCAGCAGGGGAACGAGGTCGTAGTTGCCATAGAGGACATTTCCGTCCGCGTCTACATATTCACAAGTGGGATAGCCGTCCTCGCCGATGACGATCTTGCTGGCGAAGCCATCGTTGGCATGGTCAGCCCAGTAGGGGGTTTCGTTCTTGCCGTTGCCGGAGCTGATCATATAGCTGTAGTAGTTGACATCGTCCTGACTCATGATGAAGGGGGTCTTGCCCTCGGGCAGGCGGATCTCGCCCCGGACGAAGTGGGTGCCGGTCTCGTCGGTGACCTCGTAGGCAACGTCGTAGGGAGTTACCAGCACAAAGCCCCGGTCATACATCTGCTGCATAATGGCGTTGAACTCGGCAACAGTACACATATACATGTTGTAGCCATTGGAGTCGCCGTCGCCGTCGAAGGCACGGTCGGTGTCTACGATCAGGCTGTGGAAGAAGATGTGGGTGACCTTGTCGTGATCCTTGAAGGTGACGAGCTTTTTATCTGCTTCTTCGAATCTTGCGATGGCATCGGTCAGCTCGGGGTAGGCATCGTAGCCTGCATAACCCTTCAGCAGAGCAATAGCACCCTGATAGTCGTAGCCTGCCGCCTGAAATTCAGCCTTTGCCAAAAGCTCCGTCACCGCTGCGGGGGTGGTAGGCTCTGTGGGCTGGGAGGTGGGCTCGCTTGTGGGATCGGTGAGCTCGGTGGGGTCTGTCGGCTCGCTGCTCAGGTGCTCAGTTGACGGCACGGTGGGCTGGGGATCCAGCGCGTTGCGCACAGTCTGGATCGTGAGGATCGCCATAAACACGCAAAAGGCGGAGAGCAATACGGTTACAAGAATCGGCAGGTAATGCCGCAGAAGACGGTTGGTGCCGCCGCGGTCATGGCGGTCGGAGTTTCGGTCGGTCATAAAAGTACCTCCTTTGAGTCTGTGCGTTGTATAATAGTATTCTACCACTCCTCCTATGAAAATTCAACAAAAAAACTGTAAATGTTTTTGCGCGGTTGACAACCCGGATTTCGGGTGTTATAAGTATACCGAAGAAAGCAGGACGGAGGAGAAAACAATGGAACGATTTTCATCGGATGTCGGCCACGAAAATGTCCTTCGTAACAGAAAGCCGCAGCTTGCCTTTGATGAAAGCGCTCCCTTTGAGCCGTGGAAAAAGGCGGTCAAGGAAAAACTGACGGAGCTGCTGGGCGATCTGCCGGAGTGTGTGCCGCTGAATGTGTGCGTTGAATGGGAAAAGGAATATGATACCTTCCTTGAAAAGCGCATTACCTTTGATGCGGAGAGGGATGTTTGTGTGCCCTGCCATCTGTGGATCCCCAAGAATGCAAGCAAGCCCTGCCCGGTGGTCATCTGCCTGCAGGGTCACTCCACCGGCATGCACAATTCCATGGGAAGACAGATCCATCAAAAGGATTTTGACAATATGGGTCGCGGCGGTGACCGGGATTTTGCTGTGCAGGCGGTGGCGCAGGGCTATGCCGCGCTGGTGCTGGAGCAGCGGGGAATGGGCGAGCGTTTAAGTCCCAAATCCTTCATCATGCCGGAAAACACCCCGGCAAGAGCGGTGGAGGAATACAACCATGTGGGCTGCCTTTATCCTGCCATGTCAGCTCTTTTGCAGGGCAGAACCCTTCTTGGTGAACGGGTGTGGGAGGTTTTCCGCGCCATCGATGTCCTTGCGGAATTTGAGGAGATCGATACAGAGCGCGTTGCTTGTCTCGGCAATTCCGGCGGCGGTACGACCACCTACTACGCTGCCTGCATGGATGAGCGGATCAAGATCGCCGTTGCCTCCTGCAGTGTCTGCACCTTTGTCGAATCCATCGGCATCACAGCCCACTGCAGCTGCAACTATCTGCCGGGCATTGCGAAATACTTGGATATGGGCGAGCTGGCTGCCTGCATCGCACCCCGCAAGCTGATCGTGGTATCGGGCGGGGAAGACCCCAATTTCCATAACGAAGGCTCAAAAAAAGCC
>JAZNNV010000127.1:0-2734 GCA_045580465.1 Faecousia sp. | reverse complement strand
CGCCCTGGGCCCCAATGTTGTGGAAATCTGCAAGGACGCCTGTAAGGCTGCCAAGGAGCGCGGCATCAAGATCTCCTGCGACCTGAACTACCGCGGCAAGCTGTGGACCCGTGCCCAGGCTAACGCCGCCATGACCGAGCTAGCTCAGTACATCGACGTGTGCATCTCCAACGAAGAGGATGCCAAGGACGTTTTCGGCATCGAAGCCGAGGCTACCGACATCTACGGCGGCACCATCAACCACGAGGGCTACAAGTCCGTTGCCAAGCAGCTGGCTGACAAGTTTGGCTTCGAGAAGGTTGCCATCACCCTGCGTGAAAGCCACAGCGCTTTCGACAACGGCTGGAGCGCTATGCTGTACGACGGCGAGAACTACTGCTTCTCCAAGAAGTACGACCTGCACATCATCGACCGCGTTGGCGGCGGTGACAGCTTCGGCGGCGGTCTGATCTACGCACTGCTCAGCGGCAAGGACACCCAGGCTGCTGTGGAATTCGCAGTTGCTGCTTCCGCTCTGAAGCACTCCATCGGCGGCGACTACAACATGGTCACCGTGGCTGAGGTTGAGAAGCTGGCCGGCGGCGACGGCTCCGGCAGAATCCAGAGATAATCTGCAGCGATCTATCGCAGGCGCACCGATTTTCCGGTGCGCCTGTTTTTTATTTTTGATCTTTTGCAAAATTTACAATCTGTTTGCTTTTCTGCTGCCCGCTTGCGCTACAATGGTTACATATAGAAGGGGGATTGGGAATATGCCTACGGAAGAAAGCCGTCTGCTGCGGCAAAGCAAGCAGGGGCTGCTGAAGATCATCTTCAGCAGAACCATGCTGACCCTGGTTTTGCTGCTGGTCAACTGTATCTGGCTGCTCAGCGCGGCGCTGGGTATTTTGAAGGAGGTTCCGCTGCTGTTTGGCGGCATTACGGTCTATACGGCAGCGGTGCTGCTGATCGTGCTCAACGGCAGGGAGAATCCATCCGTGAAGCTGAGCTGGTGCGCATTTATCGCGGTGCTGCCGCTGCCGGGCTCTGTGCTGTATTTCTTTGCCCGTTTCAATGCCGGCTCCCGCCTCAGCCGCAAGGCATTGATTCAAAGCACCCGCCAATGTGCCGCGCTGCTTCCGGATCCCGGCAGCGCTCTGCAGCGCATCGCGGATGAAGACCGGGATTTTTACAATCTGAGCCGTTATTTTTCCGGCTGCGGTTTTCCGGTTTATGCCGCCGGGCACACGGAATACTTCCCCTTGGGAGAAGATATGTTCCGGCGGATGCTGCAGCAGATCGAGAACGCAAAATCGTACATCTATCTGGAATTTTTTATCGTCTGCCCGGGCGTGATGTGGGGACAGCTGTTGGAGGCGCTGCACCGAAAAGCAAAAGCAGGGGTGGATGTACGGGTACTGTACGATGGCATGAACGCGTTTACCAATTTGCCGACCGACTATCCCAAGCAGCTGGAAAAGCTGGGGATCCGCTGCCGGGTCTTTTCTCCGGTACTCCCCTTTGTTTCCTCCCACTACAACAACCGGGACCACCGCAAAATCATGGTCATTGACGGGCGCATCGCTTTCACCGGCGGTGTGAACCTGCAGGACCGCTACATCAATGCCGAGCAGGTTTTCGGTCATTGGAAGGATTGCGGTGTCATGGTGGAAGGTGCAGCCGCCGGCAGCTTTACCTCCCTGTTCTTACAGCTTTGGAATATCGGGCAAAAGCAGCCGCAACTCCCCCCTGCCACGGATCCGGCAGAAACCGCCGATACCGCGGGTTATGTGATCCCCTTTGGCGATTCTCCCTTGGATGGGGAAAATGTGGGCAAAATGGTGTATTTGAATATGCTCAACCAAGCAAAGCACTCCGTGTACATCATGACCCCTTACCTCATTTTGGACGGCGAACTGCTGACTGCCCTGGAATTTGCCGCCAAGCGCGGCATTGACGTGCGGCTGATCCTGCCCCACATCCCAGACAAGAAGATCGCCTTCGCACTGGCCAAAAGCCACTATCCCCAGCTCATGGAAGCGGGCGTAAAGATCTACGAGTATACGCCCGGATTCGTCCATGCCAAGGTATTTCTCTGCGATGACCGGCAGGCGGTAGTGGGCACCATCAATCTGGATTACCGCAGCTTGTACCATCATTTTGAGTGCGGTGCCTACCTGTACGAAACCGACTGCATCAGCCGGATCTGTGCGGATTTTGAGGCGACCTTCGCGCAAAGCCAGCTGATCACCTCCCAGGACCTGAAAAAACAGAACTTTTTTCTCTGGTTTGTGGGAAAGCTGTTAAAAGTCGCAGCACCACTTCTATGAAAAAAGATTGATTTTGCAAAATTGCAGTGCTATAATGGAGGGCGCAGAAAGGCTGTGATAGCATGTATACCATCGAAAACCTATACGATCTGAGCCACACTCTCAGCGCGCCTTATTTAAGGCAGTTCCATTACCCCTGGGAAGCGCTGAAGGGTATCAAGGAATATATCATCGCCCTGGGCAGCACGCTGGGCGAAGAATATACGGAAGTCAGCGAGCATGTTTGGATTCATAACTCCGCCAAGGTAGCCCCCTCCGCTTACCTGGGCGCCCCCTGCATCATCGGTGCGGAAACGGAGGTGCGCCATTGCGCCTTTATCCGTGGTTCTGCGTTGGTTGGCGAAGGCTGCGTGGTGGGCAATTCCGTGGAATTGAAAAATGTGATCCTGTTCGACAAGGTGCAGGTGCCCCACTACAATTATGTG
>JAZNNV010000126.1:0-2425 GCA_045580465.1 Faecousia sp. | reverse complement strand
GATGGCGTCGCTGCCGAAACGGTTCATGGTAAAGTGAGGCGACTGATAGCACAGGTTCCTGCCGGATGGAAGCCGCATGAGCATCTTATCGTCCTGCCAGTACAGCGTGACTTTGCCGACGCGGGCGGAGGTTTTACTGCGGATCACTTTCCGGGCAGCGCGGTCCATTGCGTTCCAGAAAGCCACAATATTGGGGTTAGCTGCGCGCCAAGCGTCCACCAGCGGCTGCATCTCCTCCTCGGGCATCTTCGCTCCCATAGCCTTCAGTGCGCCGACACCGCCGCCGTAACCGCAGGACAAAGTAGCCTGTTTACCTTTCTGCCTGTATTCGTAGTTCGGGTGGCCTTTGATGATGCTCTCCTGCGGAATATGGAACATGCGGCTGGCAGTCGCTTCGTAGATCTTTCCTTTACCACGGAACTCGTCCAGCACCCATTCTTCTCCAGCAAGCCAAGCAAGCACGCGGGCTTCAATAGCAGAAAAGTCAGCCACAATAAAGCGGCATCCTTCCTTCGGGATGAACGCCGTGCGTATGAGTTCGGAGAGTGTGCCGGGGACGGACCCAAAGAGCGAGTCGAGCATTTCTTCATCACCGGCCTTTACGATCTCTCTTGCCAGATCGAGGTCAGGAAGGTGGTTCTGGGGGAGATTTTGGATTTGAACCAATCTGCCAGCCCATCTGAACGTGCGAGAGGCGCCGCCGAACTGCAGGAGGCCGTGAATGCGACCGTCCCTGCAGACGGTACGTGCCATAGCCTCATACTTTTTAACGCTGGTCTTGCTCAGTTCCAGGCGGAGGTTAAGAAGTTCTGCCACGATACCGTCCGACTGCGAGGCCTTTTCCTGTACAATCTTCTTGGCAAGGGATTCCATGGGCATGTCCTGGTCTGCCAGCCATGCTTTCAGCTGATTGACGCTGCCGGGGTTTTCAAGTCCGGTCAGTTCCTTTGCCTGCTGATAGGCTGCTTCCGTAAATACTTCATCGACAGCAATGGCGTTTTTGACGAGCTTCTTATCCACCCGCACGCCCCGATCATTGATCTGCTGATCCAGAGCGTACAGCTTCCATTCATGCTCCGGCAGCGGCCACGCTTCCAGCGCCTTGCGCACGGCACGCTCGGTCTCCACGTCCTGCGCATTGTACTGTTTGTACAGCGCCCACTTTTCGGGAGCATCCGCAGGCATGTTTCGTGTCCTGCCACCATTGGTCTTGGTCGGCTTACAGGGAACGGAGAAGTAGCGGATGAGGTCTTTGCCTTCCTCCATCTTCTGCTGACTGAGCTTCAGCGCAACGGCGACATCTGCCAACCGAGAAGGTAGTGTCAGGTAAGCAGCCATGACCGCCGTACAGTTCCACTGGTGGGGATCGAGCCATTGGCCCAGATGCCGTGAAAGACATACGCGCTCAAACTGCGCGTTGTAGGCAGCCTTGATGACTGTTGGATCGTTCAGCGCGGCAATCACGTCGGCAGGAAGGACTTCACCGCAGGCAAGGTCAATCGTTATGACCGGTCCGTCATCGTAGGCATATGAGAAAAGAAGCACCTCAAAGTCGGGGGCATCGGTATAGCGGTATACACCGCACTTGGGCAGCGGCGCAGAACTGTACGTTTCAATGTCGATGCCCATAATCGTTGACATATCATTCACCACCTTGGCAATGAAAAAACGCAGCCTTTCAGCTGCGCTTTCAGTAGACTCGTTATTCTTTCGCCGGAATGTGTATCTTTTCCAGCGTATTGGGATCGATGATCAGGATTTCCTTTCCCTGTTGGCGGGCATAATTGACTGTGTAGGCAGTTCCGCCTTTCTCTTCTCCGTTGTAGATCGCGATCAGCAGATCACAGTTGTCAACCATGTACCGGTTTCGGATATGGAAGCATCCGCGCTGGTATCCGTCGCACAGCTGCTTGATCTTATCTGCAGCCCGCAGAAGATCAAAGTAGCGAGACCTCCACATCCAGCCCCACTTGTCTGCCTGTTCCTTATAGGGAATGGCACAGATCAGCTGGATGTGCGGGGACTTGGTCATTTTCTCTGCGATGATGATTTCTCCGCAGACGATGTCCGCGCCACGTGCTCCGCCGCAATAGAAGGTATCGTATCCCTCATCGATACAGCGCCCGATCTCCTTCCAGAGAATGGGTTCAAAATCATCATATCTGCCGGAATGCATATCTCTGCCAAACGGCAAGGATTCCGGTCTGTGTCCGGTAAATGCAACCGCCTTCTTCTGCATCAAAATCACTCCCACAATGTAATCCGTACATACATTTACAATGTATTTTTATTATACATTGCACCTTCCTTCTAAGCAAGTCGAAGATACGAGATAATACATTGTGAAGGTAGGTGCAAGATGATGTCAGACTTCGTATATGATAAAGTTGCTGTCGGCAGCCGCATTCGTGAGAAGCGGTTGGCT
>JAZNNV010000125.1:0-17140 GCA_045580465.1 Faecousia sp. | reverse complement strand
CATGTCTGCACCTTCCAGAACCTTGGCAATGGCTGCACGGCTCTCCTCTGCGGACTTCTTGCCGATCTCGGGCTTTGCACCTGCACCCAGACCGCCGGTGAGCTTCTCACCGATCTGAACCTTGTTTCTGCAGCTGGACTTGTTGAGGTCCTGCTTATCAGTATTCAGAATAACAAAGTCAACATCCTGAACACCCGCTTCGATCATGCGGTTGATAACATTGTTACCTGCACCGCCGACGCCAATTACCTTAATTTTTACTACGCGATCTTGAAACATATCAGACATATGCTCTTCCTCCTATGTATCGTTTTGCAGTGTGGAATATGCCCATACTGCTGCAAATTACAAATGTACTCCTATATTCTATCGTGAAAATTCCGTTTGCTCAATATCATTTTTGGTTTTTTTCACAACTTTTTAGAAAAATTTTTGGTTTTACTGGAAAGAAGTATAGTAAAGCTTCAAATCGCCGTCCACAACTTTGATTTCCATGACACCGCTGTCGTAGGTTTCACGCTGTTCGATGGCTTGCTTCATGAAGCTGATCTTGTAAGACAGCTGGCTGGTATCGCCCAGCTTGACCTGATACTGAGATCCGTACCAGATCTGAATGTCGCCCAGATCGTTGACATCGATGCTCTGTGCCTGACCGATGATTCCGTTATTCTCAAGGTACTCCGTAATGTCCAGCGCAACAGAAAGCTGCTGTGCAGAGGTCACAACGGGGGGAACAATCGTTCCGTCGGGCAGGGTGGTCTGCTCCTGCGTCTCCTGCGCCACGGCGCTTTGACCGATCACCGGGTTGAGAACATGCACGCCCAAAATCTTCGTGTGCTGCTCCTGCTCCCCTTCTTCCGCCTTCTCAACGATCTGTCCCTTGGAGCTTAGCAGCCACCACGCACCGTCCTGCGCTTTGACCGCATAGGTCACCTCGACCTCCGTCACCTCGATCAGAACCTTATTGGGCAGCTTGATGGCGATGCGCACATCCTTGACGTAGGGCAGCTCCTTGATCTTCGCTGCCGCGCCGGCGATGCCGAAGGACATCAGGTGATCACCCTCATGGATGCCGGACGCCTCGGAAATGTCCCACGGAGTGTACTTATTGACACCGGAAACCTCAATATACTCCACCTTAAAGAACACCGACATTGCCAAAACGATTGCAATCACAATTGCGGCAACCGTTGCAAGGCGCAGCAGGAGCTTTCCCTGTGCCAGTGGCTTGGGTGGAAGATAAACCACGTCCTGCGGCGCTTTTGGGGGCTGTGCCGGTTTCTTTTCCGGCGCAGTTGCCGTACGGCGCTTTGCGGGCGGGCGATTGGGCGAAGGGGTTCGCCTCGTCTTTTCTTTTGTATCCATATTCGGTTCCTCCGGGAAAACTGTCTTTATTTCGTTGCCAACTGCTCCAGAACATTGCAGATCCGATCTGTGGAATCCAGAACCGCCAGCTTTTGCAGGGCGATGCGCATCGTCCGTTGCTGATCCTGATCTGCAAGCAGCGCTGTGATCTGTTCATAGAGCTTCTGTGCCGTGCAATCCTTCTCAAGGATCAGGACAGCACCGCCGTTGTCGGAAAGAACGCAGGCGTTCTTTTCCTGATGGTTGTTGGTCACATTGGGCGACGGGACCAAAATGCAGGGCGTACCCGTCGCGGCGATCTCATTGCACGTGCCGGAGCCGGCACGGCCGATCACAATATCAGCTGCCGCCAGCACCGTCGGCATGTTGTAGATGTACTCACGCATCTCGATGCTGTCGCAGGTGTCGAGCTCCACACCCTTTTCCTTCACAAGATCAGGCATCCACTTCCAGCCGAAGCTGCCGACCGCGTGGATGTGATGGAACGGGAAGCCGTTTTTCTGCTCGATGGCAAAAAGCTCCGCCACCATTTCATTCATCGCCTTCGCGCCTTGACTGCCGAAGGTGGAGACCAGCAGCGGCTTCTCCCCTACGCCCAGCTCCTGACGGGCTTTTTCACGGTCAGTCGTCCAAAATTCATCACGGATCGGCATGCCGACCACTTCGATCTTTTCGGGATTTTTGTAGAATTTCTTGCTCTCTTCAAAGCAAACCAGCACCCGGTCAGCAACCTTTGCTGCCAGCTTGGTGGTCAGACCCGGCACAGCATTTGCCTCATGGACACAGACGGGGACCTTCAGCTGGCTGCCGGCATAAAGAGCCGGAAAGCTGGCATAACCGCCGGTGCCGATGATCACATCCGGCTTGAATTCCCGGATGATCCGCTTGCATTGGGAAACGGCGTCCAGCACGCATTTGACCGCCTTGACGTTTTTCTTCAACGCCGCGAAATTCTTACCGCGGCTCATGCCGGAACCGGGCAGGGTCTCCAGACGGTAGCCTGCCTTGGGAACAAGCTCCTCCTCCATATGTCCCTTTGCGCCGATGAAGAGGATATTGCAGTCGGGATGGCGCTTTTTCATCATATTGGCTACTGCGATGGCGGGGTTGATATGTCCGCCCGTACCGCCGCAGGTAAAAATCACATTCATAGCAAAACCTCCTGATTCTTTGTCTGATTTCGCTGACGGGAAATGCTCAGAATGATTCCCATTTCTCCTAAGTTTACTGCCAGCGCCGTACCGCCGTAGGAGAAAAACGGCAGGGCGATTCCTGTTGATGGCAGCAGATTTGTCACAACACCGAGGTTTAACACCGTCTGCACCGCGATCAAAGCCACCAGTCCCGTCGCGAGGATCGTGGAAAATCGATCCGATGCCCGCAGAGCGATCCAAAAGCCCCGCAGGATCAATGCCGCAAACAGCGCCATGATCAAAAGCGCGCCAATCAGACCCAACTCCTCACAAACGATCGCGAAGATGTAGTCATTATACTGAAAGGGCAAATAGAGATACTTCTGTCTGCTCTTGCCAAAGCCCAAGCCGAACAATCCGCCCGAGCCGATGGCATAAAGGGACTGCAATATCTGATAGCCGGTATCGGAGGGGTCACTCTCCGGGTGCAGCCACGCCGTGATGCGATCACCGGCATAGCCCATAAGGACACATAGAGCACAACAAAGGCTACTGCCGCACCGGCACCTGCCAGCAGCCATTTGCTGCTTGTGCCGGCTACAAACATGATCACCACCGCCACCATGCCCATCAGCAAAATGGCAGACAAGTGCTTTTCCAGCGCCAGCGGGATCAAGATCCCCAGCAGTGCCGCGCCAAAGCCAAGAACACCGTAGCGGAATTTGTGCGTTTCCGTGCCGAAGGATTTTGTCAGCTTCGCAAACAGCACGATCATTGTAAATTTTGCGATTTCCGATGGCTGAAACTGGAGTCCTGCGATATTGATCCAACGTCTTGCACCGTTGACCGACTCTCCCGCCACCAACACGAGCAGCAGCATCGCAATGCTGATGCCGTATAGGGGCCATGCGGCTTTCAGCCAGAAGGATGCGGGGATGCGGCTGAACAGATACATGCAGCCAAGCCCCAAAACCGCGCAAACCGCCTGCTTTTGCAGGTATTTTGTAGAAATCTGATAGCCGGTGTCATACATACTCTGCGCCGCGCTGGCTGACCACAGCATGATCAATCCGATCGCCAGCAGCAACAGCGTCAGTATCAAAAATGTCTTGTCCACCCTTTCGCCGGGAAAATCCCGACGGTCCTCTTTGGCATGCAGTCTTGCTGCTGCCATAAGCTACTCCTTTCGGATATCAGAACAGTCCGGAAATACCGAACCAAGCCAAAACACACATCACTGCGGACACGGCGGTAAAGATCAGCACGATCTTTACTTCCTTCCAGCCGCACATCTCAAAGTGATGATGGATCGGTGCCATTTTGAAAATACGTTTGCCATGGGTCGCCTTGAAATAGCCTACCTGCAAAATGACCGACAATGTCTCCACAAGGTAGACAAAGCCTACCAAAATCAAGATCAGGGGCATATTCAGGGCAAAGGACAGGGCGCATACGATACCGCCCAAAAACAGCGAGCCGGTGTCACCCATGAAGACTTTCGCCGGATGCCAGTTGAAGAACAAGTACGCGATCAGACCACCGGTCAAGGCAGCGGGCAAAATCGCAAGGTCCAGCTTTTTCATCATGAAAGCCGCCGCGGTGAAGAAGATCATCACGGGCAGGGTCACGCTGCCGCACAATCCGTCCACGCCGTCGGTGATGTTGACCGCGTTGTCGCAGCCGATCATGACGAACATGGAGAAAAATACGTAAAGCAGCGGATGTACATAAAAATAAGTATTTGCAAAGGGGATGTAGATGTTGCAGCGGGTGGGATCCTGCTTGTAAAGCAGGTAGACGAAGATGGCAGAGACCGCCATCTGCAGCAGCGCCTTTTGGATCGAGGTCAGACCCAGATTGCGCTTGTACTTTGCCTTGCAGAAATCATCCAGAAAGCCCACAAGACCGAAGCACAGACCCAGCGCCAGCACATAAAACACGGTATAGTCCACCATGATCGGAATATTACCCACCAGACAAAGGATCGTACCGAGAATGAAGAACAGACCACCCATCATGGGTGTGCCCGCCTTGTTGTTGTGCCAGGTCGGACCCACCTCACGGATCGATTGTCCTGCCTTCAGCGCACGCAGAACCGGCAAAAGCAGCACACCGATCAAACCGGACAAAATGCCGCCCGCCAGAACCGTTACCAGTATTCTTGTCATATCTATCTCCTCCGCTTATGCTTCGTCACTCAAGAAAGCATCCAAAGCAAGCTCCATGTGCATTCCGTGGCTGCCCTTGAAAAGTACCACATCACCGGGCTTTGCCATCAGCTTCAATGTTGCGACCAGCGCCTTTCGGTCTTCAAAGGCACGTACCTTCGCTTCGCTCATGCCGCCGGTGACCGCGCCGCTGACAACACGGCTGCCGTTGGGTCCGTAGGCAAGGACGATGTCTGCATGCTCTGCCGCAATGCGTCCGATGCGGTAATGCTCCGCAGGAGAACGCATGCCCAGCTCCAGCATATCGCCCAGCACCGCGATGCGACGACTCTTTTTCTTGCCCAGCACCGCCAGTGCCGCTGCCATAGACTCAGGGCCTGCGTTATAGCAGTCCTTGATGATGGTGTAGCCCTTGGCTTCAAAAATCTCCTGACGACCTGCCATATTTTGAAAATCTGCCAGTGCCGCGGCAATTTTCTCAGGCTGCACGCCAAGCTTCAGACCGGCGCTGACCGCCGCCAAAGCATCCAGCACATAATGCTCGCCCTCAAGGGGCAGCGTGACGGAAAAAGCCGTATTCTGTGCCGTTACCTTGAACGACAGCGTACCGTCTTCCGTGCTGACATCCCCGGCACAGACCTCACATTTGTCATTGGCTGCACCAAAGTACAGATGGGGTACATCTGCCCGGTCACGGACGCTCCAAAGAAGGTCATCGTCGCCGTTGAGGATGATCGTTCCGTCGGATGCCAGGCCCTCGAGAATCTCAAGCTTTGCTTTGAGAATGCCCTCACGGGAACCCAGATGCTCAATGTGCATCGTGCCGATGTTGGTGATGACGGCAATGTCGGGTCGCGCGATATTGGTCAGATAAGAAATTTCACCAAAGTGATTCATACCCATTTCGAGAATGGCGATCTTAGTCCCCTCAGGGATTGAAAGGATCGCCATAGGCATGCCGATGTCATTGTTGTGATTGGCGGGGGTCTTGCTCACACGGAAGGTCGTGCCAAGCACGGCGCTGATCATTTCCTTCGTGGTGGACTTGCCCACAGAGCCGGTAACACCCACCACCTTCATGCCAATGCGCTTGCGCTCTGCCGCGGCGATCTGACCCAGCGCGATGCGGGTATCCTCCACCACGATGGCAGGATAATCGCCATCACAATGGGTACAAAGCACCGCTGCCGCGCCGTTCTGAAGTGCCATAGGAACATAGTCATGTCCGTCACGGACACCCTGCAGCGCCACAAACAGCTGTCCCTTTTCAATCGAACGGGAGTCATTGCCCGCGCCGCAGAAGGTCACCTGCGCATATTTGGGATCCACAGTACCGCCGCACCAAAGTGCCGCCTGCTCCAGTGTGATTTTTGCCATAAGCTTACCTCGTTTCCATCAGGTGTGCTGTTACTTCCTCCCGCTCATCGAGATGATGCTTCACGCCGTTGATCTCCTGATAGGTTTCATGGCCCTTACCTGCCAATACAATTATATCATCTTTCGTCGCAATGTCCATAGCATAACGGATCGCTTTTCGTCGGTCGCAGATGACAACGTAGTTATTCACGCCCTCCGGCAGACCCTTGACGATGTCCTCAATGATCGCTTCCGGGTTTTCCGTGCGGGGATTATCGGAGGTAATAACGGCAATATCCGCCATTTCCACGCCGATTTTGCCCATAATGGGGCGCTTGATGGGATCACGGTCGCCGCCGCAGCCGAATACTGCGATCAATCTGCCTTTGCAGTAGGTCTGCACAGAGCCAAGGACATTCTCCAATCCGTCAGGAGTATGCGCATAGTCGATCAGGACGGTGTAAGGCTTGCCCGGGGTGGGAACTACCTCTACTCTGCCCCGCACACCCTTTGCTGTCTTCAACGCTTCTGCCGCATCCGAAAGCTTGATGCCCAGCTGCAATGCGACACCCAAGGTGGTCAGCGCGTTACTGACCGCAAAGCCGCCGGGAATGGGAAGGCTGACCGTTGCTGTCTCCTCGCCGTAATGAGCGATAAAGCTGACGCCGTCAGAACGAAGCTCCGCATCCGAAGCATAAAGCTCCGCGGGCTTTTCCATGGAATAGCGGATGCGTCTTTCCGGCGCGCGGGCATTGAAGCGCTCCGCCCACGGGCTGTCAAGATTGATGACCGCCTTGTCACAATGGGCAAACAACTCTGCTTTGGCATCGCAGTAGGCTTCCATGGCCTTGTGGAAATCCAGATGATCCTCTGTCAGATTGGTGAAGGCAGCCACATCATAGTGAACTCCGCCCACCCGGTGCAGCGCCACGGCGTGGGACGACACCTCCATCACCACATGGGTGCAGCCGGCATCCCGCATTTGGGCGAACAAGCCCTGCAGCTCAAAGCTTTCGGGGGTCGTTCGCTCGGTGGGGATGACACAGTCACCGATCAGGTTTTCCATCGTGCCGATCAAGCCGACCTTCGCGCCCAGCGTTACCTCCAAAACGTGCTTCAGAAGCAGGGTCGTGGAGGTCTTGCCGTTGGTGCCGGTGATGCCGATCATGGTCATGCTGCGCGCCGGATGCCCGTAGTAATTCGCGCCGATCTGCGCCAGCGCAAGGCGATCCGATTCAACCAGTACATAGGGGATGTCACTTTCCGGCTTCTTCGCCGTTACAATCACCGCAGCACCCTTTTCCAACGCCATAGGGATATACTTGTTCCCGTCAAAGGCAAAGCCCGTCAATGCCACAAAAAGGCTGCCGGGAGCCATCTGCTTTCTCGTGTCGTGGCAAACGCCTGCAATATCCAGTTCCATGTCTGCGGTGCATTCCAGCACGGAAACACCCGCAAGAAGCTCTTTCAGTTTCATGGTAACTCCTTTCCCGTTCATGTCGGGTCTTTTTCTTCGAAATATACCAGGATCTCACTGCCCGCCGGAACGCTTTGTCCGGCTTGCGGTATTTGCTGTGTCGCTGCTTCGCCCGTGCCGACGCACTTGGCGGTCAAGCCAACAGCTTTCAGTTCCTTTGTGACCTGCTCCGGGGACATGCCCATCAGATCAGGAACTGTCACGTCTTTATTTGTGTCCTCCGACGCCGTTCGCTGCACGCCAAGATAAGGCAGGATGTCCGCCATCACCGCACCAACCGTCGGTGCCGCCATCATGCCGCCCGAAATATACAGCCCGGTCTCGCGGGACGGGGTGTCCAGTGCCACCAATACAATATACTGTGGATCGTCCATCGGCGCAATCCCCACAAATGATACGATTTTATCCAGCGTCGGCGATCCATTCTCGTCTAATATGTCTATTTTTTCACTTGTTCCCGTTTTTCCACCTATGGAAAATCCGGCAACAGAGGCATTTTTTGCCGTTCCGACCGCCACGACTGACTCCAAAAGACCGCACATGGTCTTCGATGTTTCCGGGCTGATCACCTGACGGGTCACCGTCGGTTCTTGCTTCAGGACTGTCTGATCGTTGTGATCCAGTACCTCGGACACGATGTACGGCTCCATCAGGTTGCCGCCGTTGACCACTGCCGAGATCGCCCGCACCAGCTGCAGCGGTGTCAGCTTAAAGGTCTGTCCGAAGGAGCCGGAGGTCAGGGATGCTGTTCCCCACTTTTCGGTATCAACGATCAACTCTTTTGAGAAGAAGACGCCCTTGCTCTCCCCTGCCAGATCGATGCCGGTCTTTTCCCTGATCCCGAAGCGGCTGATATAATCATAAAATCGCTCACCGCCTAGCTTCAGGGCGATATGTGCAAAAGCGATGTTGCAGGAATTTTGAAGTGCTTGAGGTGTTTTTTCTGCGCCGTGGCCGGTGGAGCGCCAGCAGTGCAGTAATTGTGACCGCCCCGGTATTTTCTCCGCGCCGGAGCAGTGAAAGCTTGTATTCAGGTCGATCGCGCCGCAGTCCAGCGCAGCCGCCATGGTCAGCACCTTGAAGGTCGACCCCGGCTCATAGCCGTCAGAGATCACCCGGTTGCGCCACTGCTTGAGCCGCGCGGCGGATACTGCCGTTTCATAGGCAGCCTTGCCGTCACGATATGCCTGTGTGTCCTCAGGATGCATCAGGTAATCCGTCTTGAGCTGCTCTACCTCCAGCAGTGCCTGCGGGTCAGCGATCTCAAGGTAGTTGTTCGGGTCATAGCTTCCGAGGGTCGCCATAGCGAGGATCTTCCCGGTTTTGACCTCCATCACGATGCCGAACGCGCCGTTTTGAACATCGTAACGCTCAATAGCGGTCTGCATTTGCTTTTCAAGACATGCCTGCACGGTGGTGTCGAGGGTCAGAACGACGCTGCACCCCGGGATCGCCTGCACGTAATTTTCGTAGGAAAAGGGCATATCCATCTCGTTATTGCCCTTGGTTGTGATCACCTTGCCGGCTTTTCCTTCCAGATAGGAATTATATGCCGCCTCGACGCCCTCAGAGCCGGTGTTGGAGGCATTGGTAAAGCCGATGACTTGCGCCGCCAACGTTCCGTAGGGATAGCTTCGCTTCGAGCTTGGCTCCAGATGGATGCCGGAGATGTGATTTGTATTGATGTAGCTTCGGATCTGCGCTGCCGTGTCCTGCTCTACCCGGGCGGCGATCTGCTGATACCGCTTGGTCAGGTCTTTACCGCGGGCAGCGATCCATTGGGCATCCAGATCGAGCAGCTGTGCCAAATCGACGGAAATTTTGTCAAGATCCGCCTTTGACTGCTTCAGCTCATGAGGATCAAGGTAGACATTCTCCACTGTTTCGGAAATCGCAAGAATGTTCATGTTTGCATCATAGATCGTGCCGCGATGTGCTGTGACAGCAGTGGTTCTTGTCTGATTGCGCAGAGCGAGATTGGAAAAATAATCGTAATCCGTGATCATCAGTTGATAAAGCTGCAAGCCCACCGGCAAGAATGCCAGCAGTCCCAGCACCGCCATGATGATCAAAATCCTTCTGTGATGCCCCGAATCCGCACGGATACGGGCGTAGCTTCGCTTTTTTGCCTTTTTCGGCATAGGACACCGGCCTTTCTGATTGGCTTTAGGCTTTCAATGGGCAGCAAGGGAATCCCTCGCCGCCCATTGCAGCTATCTCAATCATATTGGCCTTCCGGGGTATTATGCAAACATTCCCAGTATAAATGCCCAAACCGCCGCCCAGCCCTCCGGCTGCTCCTCGACCTGCGGTACGACCACCTGCATCTGAATGTGGGTCGCCTGATCCGCCGGGATCATGCCCATATTCAATGCGATTTCACGGATCTCATCCGGATCATAGCCGGACTTGTATGTATCCTGAAGGCGGAGATTCTCCTCCTGCAGGGCAGCGACGTAATTCTTCAGTGCCGCTGTTTCCTTTTGTGCCTGATTCCAATGAACCACGGACACGATCATCGTGATCATCAGCACAAAGGCAAGGACGATGCCGATCATCGCCAGCGGATCAACGGGGATCACGATCTTCTGGTTTGGCTTCAGCTTCGGCAGCTTTGCATTGCTCTTCCGGCGGGACTTTTCCTCTTGCCGGTAAGCCAGCGAGCCGGACACATAATGATTGATATATCGGACATCAGACTGCTTTGCCATGAAAAGTCCCCTCCTTCGTCAAATCTTTTCGCAGATACGCAGCTTCGCGCTGCGCGCTCTGGGGTTTCGTTCCAATTCTTCCTCGCCGGAAACGATCGGCTTGCGGGTAATGATCTTGACTTGCGGCTTTTTGCCACAGACACAGACCGGGAAGCTCGGCGGACAGATGCAGCCCTTCGCCGCATCGTTCATGCCGTTTTTGACAATTCTGTCTTCCAAGGAATGGAAGGTAATGATCGCCAGTCTGCCGCCGGGATTCAGCTTCGGAATGGCAGCATCCATCACCTGACGCACCGCGCCCAGCTCATCATTGACGGCGATGCGGATCGCCTGAAAGCTGCGCTTTGCCGGATGCTGCTTTTCCCGCAGGGCTGCAGCAGGCATCGCGCCACGGATCACATCCACCAGCTCAAGGGTGGTAGCGATCTTCTTTTCTTCACGCTTGCGGCAGATGTTTGCCGCGATCTGAGGCGCATAGCGCTCTTCGCCGTAATCGAAGAGGATGCGCCGCAGCTCTTCATAAGACCACGTGTTCACAACAGCTTCCGCTGTGAGAATGTCATCGTTATTCATGCGCATATCCAGCGGCGCATCTGCCATATAGGAGAAACCGCGCTGGGCATCGTCCAGCTGCGGAGAGGATACACCCAGATCCAACAGGATGCCATCCACGCCGTCGATATCCAGATTCTCCAGCACCTTGTCGATGTTACAGAAATTGGAGTGTACCAAGGTCACCCGGTCGCTGTAGGGTGCCAGCCGCTCCCCTGCCGCCTTCAGTGCCACAGGGTCACGGTCAATACCGATCAGTCTGCCGGTGGTCAAACGGGACGCGATCTGAAAAGAATGTCCCGCGCCGCCCAGCGTGCCGTCCACGTAGATGCCGTCCGGCTTGATATTCAGTCCCTCAATGCATTCGTCCAGCAGCACGGACACATGATGAAACTCACTCATAGTCCGATCGCCTCCAGCGATGCCAGCAGCTTTTCAGGTGTAAGATTTTCAGCCTCGAAGGCTTCAAATTCGTTCATGTCCCAGATCTCTGCCTGACCTGCACGACCGACGATCATGACTTCCTTGCCGATTCCCGCGTAGCTCAGCAAAAACTGGGAAAGACTGAAGCGGAACTGCTTGTCGGGTTCGCATTCAACAGCGTTCATGAAGATCAGGCTGGTTGCTGCGCCCTTCTGAGAAATGGGCAGGGTGTTGTAGTTATCACTCAGGGTCTGCCAGTCGGGAGAAGTGTAGATGGTCAGGCATCGATGACCGCAGTTTACGCCCAACGTGACGTAAAAATCTTCACCCAACTCTTCGCGCAGCTTTGCAGGGACGATCAAACGGTTCTTGTCGTCCAGTTTTGCGGGATATTTGCCGATCATTGATGCTCACCTCCTCCATTTTGCTCCACTTTGCATCCCTTTTACTCCACTTAATGACAGTATAATACCTTGTTTGTGAAAAATCAATCTTTTTTTCTAAAAAAATGCAAATTTTCTGCAAAAACACCCTGAAATCCTAATTTTCGAACGCTTGTTCTATATTATTTGGTTACATTTGGAAACAAATTCTCCCCTGCTCTGTCTCCGCCCGGATGGAGACGGGCTTTTTTGCGTTTTCCAGCAGCCGTTTTGCCAGCGGTGCTTCCACCTGCTCCTGCACAAGACGGCGCAAATTCCGCGCGCCGGTTCGCTCTTTGCATTGATCAGCGAGATACGCAGGAAGATTCTCCCCAAACTCCAAACGAACACCGAGCTTTTGCGTTCTTTCAGCAAGCTGTTTCAGATATTTCCGGGCAATTTGCACCAACTCTTGCTTCCCGAGAGGTTCAAAGGCAACGATCTGATCGAGGCGTCCCAGAAATTCCGGCAAAAATGTCTGTCGCAGCGCTTCCTCCCGCTGGGTGCCGCTCCCCTCCGGGCGGAAGCCCAGTCCGTCACCGCGGATCTCCCCGCCCACATTGGAGGTCATAACCACGATGGTATTTCGGAAGCTGACATGCCGCCCACCGGCATCGGTCAGTACGCCTTCCTCCATGATCTGGAGCAACAGCCCCAATACATCAGGATGTGCCTTTTCCAATTCATCCAGCAGCACCAGCGAGTAAGGACGACGGCGCACCGCTTCGGTCAGCTTGCCGCCTTCCTCATAACCCACATAGCCGGGAGGCGCGCCGATCAAGCGGGAGACGGATTGTTTTTCGATATACTCGGTCATGTCGAGCCGGATCATTGCATCCCGGCTGCCGTACATTTCCTCCGCCAGCGCACGGCAAAGCTCCGTCTTGCCGACCCCCGTTGGACCGGAAAAAAGAAGACACGCCACCGGTCGATTCTCGTCGCAAATGCCGGAAAAACCACGCCGTACCGCTTCTGCTACCCCCTGCACCGCTTTTTCCTGACCGATGACCGACGTGCTGAGGATCTGCTCCAGCTCCAGAAGCCGCTGCCGCTGATCCGCGGTCAGCCGTCCCACGGGAATCCCCGTCCTTGCGGACACCGCCCATGCCACATCCCCCGCCGTGACCGCGCGGGGACGTTTTTGCCCTTCCGCACCAGACATTTTTCGCATTTTGTCGCGGATCTCCGCTGCTTTTTCAAATCGGCTCTCCCGCACCGCCTCACTGAGTGCCTGCTCCAGATTCTGCTGTGCGACCATCCGTCTGCTCTGCATATCGTCCATGCGGGCATGGGATGCGCCCTCATCCAGCAGATCGATCGCCTTGTCCGGCAGAAAAAGATCCGGCAGATACCGCACCGACAGCTGCAGCGCCGCCTCTACCGCCTCCGGCGTGATGCGCATTCTGTGGTGGCGCTCCAGCCCCGGTCTGATCCCTTCCAGAATGGCAAGGGTCGCCTCCCGATCAGGCTCTTCGATCATAACGGGGCGGAAACGCCGCTCCAAGGCAGGATCCTTCTCGATATATTTTTTGTACTCCGTCAAAGTGGTCGCACCCAAAAGCTGCAGCTCTCCCCTGCCCAAAGCGGGCTTGAAGATATTTGCCGCATCAATGGCGCCTTCGGCAGCGCCGGCACCGACGATGGTGTGCATTTCGTCCACAAACAAAATGATGTCGCCGCAACGCCTGATCTCCGCCAGAACATCCCGCAGCCGCTCTTCAAATTCACCACGGTACTTCGTCCCTGCGACCAAATTCGCCATATTCAGGCTGATGAGCCGTTTGTCCTTCAGCTGAGGCGGCACGTTGCCCACCGACATCCGCTGTGCCAAACCCTCCGCAATGGCTGTTTTACCAACCCCCGGCTCGCCGATGAGGGCGGGATTGTTTTTGTTTTTTCGGCAAAGAATACCGATCACCGCGTCGATCTCCTGCTCTCTTCCGATCACGGGATCAAGCTCCGCTGCCTTCAACAGCAGATCCTCACTGAATTGTTCCAACAGTTTCGTTTTGACCGCCTCCTTCAAATTCTCCTGCCGCGGCTGTTCCAACCGTTGAATGCAGGTAATGGTTTGGGTAAATAGTTCGTTTTTGTCTCTGCAGACAAGGGACAGAAGCCTTTGCGCCCCAGAGTTATCACAGCGTAGGAGCGACAAAAACACGTGACTGCACCGAATTTTTGTGCAGCCTTGGGTACGGGCTTCCATATACGCGCCCCGCAATGCGTTTTTTGCACCAATCGTCAATCCCTGTGGCAGCGGCAGACCGGGCGATCCGCAGCCAAAGCCGGATCGCAGCGCCGCTTCTCCAAAAGGGAAGCTCATGCCGCAGCCCGCAAGCACCTGGGCGATCCAGCCGGAGCTGCTGCTTAGTGCCAGAAGCAGATGCTCGCTGCCTACAAAGCTGTGCCCCATGCTCCGTGCGATCTCCGCCGCGTCCATGATCAGGCGGACTGTTTTTTCTTCGTATCGCAACCCTAACCCCTCCCTGAATGGGAATTTTTGCCGCCGTCGACAAAAAATATACGGAAGATTTCAAAAAAGGGATTGCGTTTTCTGAAATCCATGCTAGAATAAAGGTGCGCTTATGCCCCTGCGGCATGATGCATGAATACATAATGGAGGGAAAATCATGGCTTACAATATCACTGATGCTTGTGTCAAGTGCGGTTCCTGCGCTGACAACTGCCCCGTCGAAGCTATCTCCGAGGGCGAAGACAAGTTCGTCATCGATGCTGATGTTTGTGTCAGCTGCGGCGCCTGTGCCGACAACTGCCCCGTCGAGGCTATTGAGGAAGGCTGATTCTTCCGAACGCACACAGTCTGCGCAGGCTGGTTACCCGGCTGCGCAGACTGATTTTTTTGAGGTTTTTATGGAATTTCTGTCGAACGGTTTTACCTTGGATATTTGTGCCGGTGCTTTCCCTCTCAGCACCGATTCCATGCTGCTGCAGGATTTTGTCCGTTTGCCTGCCCGCGCCCGGGTGCTGGATCTGGGTTCCGGCTGCGGCACGCTGGGTGTTCTGCTCTGCGCAAAGGATGCCGCCTGCCACGTCACCGGCATCGAGCTGGACGAGACGGCGCACATCACAGCACTGGAGAACATCCGCCGCAATGCCCTTCAGGAGCGCATGGTAAGTATATGCGCCGACCTGCGTATGATCCCCGGGGATCTGATACCGGGCAGCTTTGACTGCTGCGTTTCCAATCCTCCCTATTTTTCCGGCGGACCTGCCAGCAGCACAGCACCGCTGGCGCGGCGTGACGACTGCTGCACCACGGACGAGCTATTCGCTGCCGCGTCAAAAATGCTGAAATACGGCGGCGACTTTTTCTTGGTTCACAAGCCGGAGCGGCTTGCACAGCTTTGTGCCTGCGCCGCTGCCCATCTCCTTGAACCGAAACGCCTCTGCACCGTCCGACACAAGCCTGACGGGCAGGTCAGTCTGATCCTCCTGTCCTGCCGCAAGGGCGGAAAGCCGGGACTTGCTTGGGAGGAAGCATGTCTGAAAGACGCTGACGGCAACCCTTCACAATACTACCGATCCATTTATCACATTTAGGAGGCAGACCATGGCAGGAATGCTTTATCTGGTACCCACCCCCATCGGCAATCTCGGAGACATCTCCGTGCGTTGCCGCGAAACATTGGAGCAGGCGGATTTCATCGCCGCGGAGGACACCCGTGTCACGCTGAAGCTGCTGAACTATCTGGGCATTAAAAAAAGCCTTGTCAGCTACTTTGAGCATAACAAGGCCGCCAAGGGCGAGAAAATTGTCGAGCGGATTCTGGCAGGCGAAACCTGCGCGCTGGTGTCCGATGCGGGAAGCCCCGCTATCTCCGACCCCGGCGAGGAGCTGGTAAAACAGTGCGCCGAAGCAGGCATTACCGTCTGCGCCATCCCCGGTCCCTGCGCTGCCATCACCGCGCTGAGTATTTCGGGACAGAGTACGGGAAGATTCTGCTTTGAAGGCTTCCTCTCTACCGCAAAAAAGAGCCGTCGGGAGCATCTGGAAAGCCTGATCGGCGAGACCCGGACCATGATCTTCTACGAAGCACCTCACAAGCTGACCAACACGCTTGAAGACATGGCTGCCGTTTTCGGTGCTGACCGTCCCATCAGTCTGTGCCGGGAGCTGACCAAGCTGCACGAAGAAGTCGTCCGCACGACCTTGGGTGAAGCTCTGGAAAAATACACCGAGAACGCTCCCAAGGGCGAATTTGTCCTGATCGTCGCCGGTGCCCCGGCTGCAGAAAAAGAGGTCGCCACCGCCGCCGATGCCGCCGCGCGGGTACAGCAGCTGATGGAGCAGGGACTTTCCCGCAAGGATGCCATCAAGCAGACCGCCAAGGAGCTGGATCTGCCCAAAAACGTCGTTTACGACGCCGCGTTGCGTGAATCATAACCGTCGGTATGGCGGGCGCCTGCTCCCGCCACTCCTGCTTGATATGCATAATCAGAAGAAATATAATTCAGTTAGATAAACTTGAATTTGGCGAGGTGTAATATGATTTCGTTGCGTAACTTTACAAACGATGATGCAGAAGTGTTTCAGCAAAAACAAAGAATGAATGTTTCTCTGGACGAAATCAAAGCAATGTTTGTTAAGTGGGGAGAAAAGGCGTATGCGGGCAAATACTTTGAGATGTTTGCCGTGGTAAAAGATGGAGAGATTGTTGGTTCTATTTCGCTGTATCAACTTTCTAAGAGTGTTGTTTCTTGTGGTCCCGAGGTATTCGAAGCTTATCGCAAGCAAGGAATTGGCAGCGAAGCCATGTTGCTTGCTATGGATATAGCAAAGAACATGGGATACAAATTGGTATCTCAACAAATCGGACGAAACAACGCTGCAAGCATTGCGTTGCACAACAAGTTGGGATTTGAAACAGACGAATACATATATAGAAACAAAAAAGGAAACGAAGTTCTAATTTATGTAAAACCATTGTAATACCAATTCCAATATACCGAACAGTTAACCGCAGCACCATTGATTTGGTGCTGCGGTTGTTCGTTGATTTCCGGCGGGAGCAAGCGCCCGCCCTACGATCAGGTTTATTTATTTGCCAGTTCGTTGGTGTCAATGGATTTGCGATAGACCACAAAACGCTGGAAGAGGAACTCCGTCACCATATTCAGCAGCATATTGAGGAAGGTCACCAGATACTCATTCCAGCCCAGCTCACCAGCCAGAACATGCTCCAGCCAAGTGGACAGCGGTGTGAACGCGCAGTAGTAAAGACCCACCAGCAGCATCGCACGGCCGATGTTTTCCGTAGACTGGAAGGTATAGCGGCGGTTGAAGGTGAAGTTCCACAGCACCGACAGCACCAGCGCGATCAGATAGGAAAGCCAATACTCCAGACCTGCCAGCTCATTGAGAAGGGCAAAGCTGCCCATCTGGATCACGCCCGCAGAAATGGAAAACAGCACAAATTTCACAGTGCGCAAAAATTCTTTATGTTTCATCTTATCCTCCAAAAACTGCCGCAGCGGGATCGCTGCGGCAGTATCGGTTATTAGAATTACTCCT
>JAZNNV010000124.1:0-1518 GCA_045580465.1 Faecousia sp. | reverse complement strand
GGTGCCGGAGGTGAAGAACATCAGCATGGGATCCGAGCCGCAGGGGGCATCCTCAGCACGGGGAAAGTGGCTGGGGTACATAGGATACTCTTCGTTGAAGTCGTGCCAGCCGTCCTTTTTGCCGCCCACGAGGATCTTATGTTTCAGATCGGGACACTGGGTGGCGGCTGCATCCACCGCATCGGAAACATCGCCGTCAGCGGTACAGAGGATGGCGCAGATCTTGCCGTACTGGAAGCGGGAGGTGAAATCCTTTTCCAACAGCTGGTTGGTAGCGGGGATCGCCACGGCACCCAGCTTATGCAGCGCCAGAACGCTGAACCAGTACTGATAGTGGCGCTTCAGCACCAGCATCACCCGGTCGCCCCGCTTGATGCCCATCGCCTTAAAATAGTTGGCGGTACGGGCGGATTCCTTCTTCATATCCTGGAAGGTGAAGCGGCGCTCCGTTCCGTCCTCGGAAAGGTGGAGCATTGCCAGCTTTTCAGGCTGCGTTCTTCCCAACTCATCGACGATGTCGAATGCGAAGTTGAACTGTTCCTCACCCTTGAAGGAGATCTCCTTCAAAAGACCCTCCTCGACCTTGCGATCGATAAACTTGCGGTAAATGCGCTTCTTCTTGTCCGGCTCGCGGCGCTTGACATCGGGTACGGCAACGGTAGCAGCCTGCTCGTCCTCACGGGCGGCAGAGTTGCTCAGCACGATGGCGTAGAAGGCGCAATCCTCGCCCTGCACGGCGATCATGCCGTGGGGGATGGAGGAATCATAATAAATGCAGTCGCCGGGGTTCAGGATCTCAGACTTGCCGCCGATCTGGATCTTCATGTGACCGCGGATGACGATGTCACATTCCTGACCCTCATGGCTGGTCAGCTCGATCTGCTCTTGCTCAGCGCCCTCACGATAGCCAAGCTCCATGTAAAGGGGCAGGGCAATACGGTTGCGGAAGCCGGCAGCCAGGTTGTAGCCGATCATGTGATGGGCTTCTTCAATCTTCTGACCCTCGCCCTTGCGGGTCAGCGCATAGGTGCGCAGCTTCGGGCTGTGACCTTCCAGAAGGTCGGACATATCGACACCGAAGACCAGCGCGCAGCGGTACAGAAAGGCGATGTTCAGATCCTTCTGACCTGCCTCACAAAGGCGGTATTCCTCCACCGACAAGCCTGTGCGGGCGGCGACCTCTTCTTCAGAGAAGCCGGAGACCTCACGCAGCTCCCGGATACGGCTCGCCATTTCCTTGATCTTGTATGTAATTTCGGTCAGATTGTCGTTTCTCATAGATGCTCCTTCACGGGATAAAAAACAGCCCGTCTCAAAGATTGATCCTTTGAGACGAGCTGAGTATCAACCCGCGGTACCACTCAAATTGCATCTGCTTTCGCAGATACCACTCATGGGCAGCTTGCCCGCAGCACTGACGCAGCTGGCGCGGGAGAGGTCTAATAGCTTTCGCGTTCTTCTCTCCGGCTCGGGAGCGACAGACCGGCTGCATCCACCGTGGCTTGCACCAACCGCCAC
>JAZNNV010000123.1:0-18056 GCA_045580465.1 Faecousia sp. | reverse complement strand
GGAGCAGCCGATGGGAATGGTGGGGTGCAGCTTGTGGAACTTGTCGAACCAAGGACCGTTCATGTCGGTCTCGCCGCCGTACCAGCCGAAGTAGTGGTTGTAGGAGACCACATCGGGGATCTGCAGGTAGGGATCGTCCATCTTACACATGGAAACAGCCGCGATGGTGGTCAGACGGGTCTTATCCATCTCGTGGCACATATCGTTCAGAATGCGGTGGTTCTCCAGCAGATCCTCATCGGAGCCGCCGATGCCGATCTCGTTGGAAAGACCCCAGACAACGATGGAGGGGTGGTTATAGTTCTGGACGATCAGTTCCTTCATCTGGGAGATGGTGTTCTCACGGCCGGTGGGCATGTGCTTGGAGATGTAGGGAATTTCTGCCCAAATAACCAGACCCTTCTCATCGCATAGATCATAGAAATACTGATCGTGCTGATAGTGGGCAAGACGGATGGTGGTCGCGCCGACCTCGCAGATCAGCTCGATGTCCTCTTCGTGATGCTCGGGCAGCAGGGCGTTGCCCACACCCCAGCGGTCCTGATGGCGGGAAACACCGCGCAGGGGGTACTCCTCGCCGTTGAGGATGAAGCCGTTGTCGGGATCGATCTTGAAGGTACGGCAGCCGAAGCGGGTGCAGACTGCATCGATGACCTCGCCGTTTTCAACCAGCTCTGCCTCGCAGCAGTAGAGGTAGGGATCTTTTCTGCCGTGCCACAGATGAACATTCTCGATCTTCAGCTCGGCGTGGGTATCAGCGGTCTCAACGGAAGCGATGACGTTCTCTTCCTTATCGTAGACAGTATAGCGGACAGTCTGACCCATCTTGCCGTTCGTGACGAAGGTATCCACCTTCACAAGGGCATCCTTACCCGCGATCTCGGGGGTGACCATGATGCCGGGGCCGCCGTAGTAGTCCAGGTCAAAGTGAGATTCGTTGACGCAGATCAGGTTGACGTTGCGGTACAGACCGCCGTAGAAGGTAAAGTCTGCCATCTGGGGGTAGACTCTGTCGTTGGCACTGTTGTCAACAGCGATGACCAGCAGGTTCTGCAGCTGCAGCTTGTCGGTCAGATCCACTCTCCAGGTGGAGTAGCCGCCGTCGTGATGGGCAAGCTTCTCGCCGTTGAGGTAGACATCGGCAGAGGAGTTTGCGCCGCGGATCTCCAGATAGTAACGGTCTGCGGTGGGCAGCTCGGTCTTGGTGATGGTCTTGGCATAGTAGCCGGTGCCGCGGAAATAGTCGTTGTCGCCGTCCTGACCGTCGATGGCATTCCAGCTGTGAGGCAGGTTGACGAAGTTCCACTTATTGTCAATGGCGGAAGGAATGCTGTCCGCCTGCTTGGTAAACGCCCACTTGGCGTTAAGGCTTAATACGGTTCTCATAGTGTTCCTCCTAATTTCATGTTAACGCCTTCATTATATCGCATATCCGCTGAAAAAAGCATCAACAAACTGTGAATTGCTCGCCAAATATCACCCTGCCGGAGAGCCGACAGGGTGATACGGCAAATCGGATTATTTTACGGTGATGTAGGAAACAGCAACGATATTTTCGGTGGTGTTGCCCTTGAGCAGCTGTGCCATTGCAGCAGCGGCTGCGCCTGCCAGACCGTCAAGGTCTTCAGCAGCAGCATTGGTAAGACGACCGTCGCCAACAACGTTACGGGTGGTGTAGACAGCCTTTTCCAGATCGTCCCACTTTTCCATGGTAGCCAGCTTCAGCAGGTTGGAGTAGCCTCTGATCTGCTCGATGACTTCCTCGGGAATGGCGCTTGTCTTATCCAGCTTGCTGTCCGCAAAGGCTGCGCCGACGGCAGGGATCTTACTGAAGACGTATGCCTTGTAGTCAGCGTCCGCGCCGACGGTGTAGACGGGTACGAAGTGGGTCTTGAGCATGTTGGCATTGAAGTCATTGCTCTGCAGTGCCACCAGCTGCTCCAGCATGGCAACGTCGTTGTCGGAGAGGATCATCTCCACGACCGCGCCGTTCTTGTCGCTCAGGCGGCCGTACTCGGTCTTCTTCTCGGTGACGGTGGTGACCTTCAGCTCTGCGACGGATGCAGCATCCACGGGAGCGATGGCTGCCAGCTTGGCATCTGCCAGCTTTGCGTTGACAGCATCAGCGATCTTGCTGACATCGCCCAGTGCCAGATAGCGGATCACGCCGTCGCCGTCCAGATCGGCAGCAGCGTACTTCTTCGCATCGGCGATGGACTCTGCGATCTTGTCACCCAGAACGGTGGTGACGGATGCGTCGTCAGAATTGACGGAAACACACTTTGCGTAGCTCTTAACGACAGCAGCATCGACTTCGCAGTTCAGGAAGACGACGGGAACGTTCTTTGCCTTTGCCATGTCCACGATGGTCTGTGCGGCAGAAGCATCCACCAGCTCAACCACCAGACCGGCGCAGTTGCCATTGAGCAATTCCTGTGCCTTTGCGGTCTGTGCGGCCTGATCGCCGTTGGCACCGTAGTGGGCATAGCTGATATTTTCGATGTACATTGCGCGTTCCAGCGCATTGATCAGGGAATCGGGAACATGCACGATTCCGTCACCGCTCCACAGAACGGCGACATCCGTCTCATTGATCGCGCCGCAAGCCGCGAGGCCCAGCACCATGACCAGAGACAGTACGATTGCAAGCAGTTTTTTCATATTCATACTCCTCCTGTATCAGTCCTGAACATTTTCCTGCTTTGCGTTGCGTGCTTCCAGCTCGGCGTTCATCTTCTCAAGGGTCTTCTTGTCCAGATTGTAGATCAGGGACAGACCGACGAACTGCATAACAGCGCTCAGCAGATACAGACCGGCGACCAGATAACGCATATTCAGCGCAACGCTGAACAGCTGGTTGCCGCCGTTGACCTCGGAATAGCCCAGCCAAGAGCTCATGATGACCAGTGCAACAGCGGGGCCGACACCCTGTGCCAGCTTACGGAAGAAAGAGTGCAGGGAGTAAACAGTACCCTCCTCGCGGGTGCCGAACTTCCACTCGTTGTAGTCGATGGCATCGCCCATCATGGACCAGGAAACGGTGGAGTAGATGCCCATGCCAAGGCTGTTGATCAGCTGGCAGACGATGTAGATCAAAAGACCTGTGCCATTGGGGGAAATCGGTGCAGCCACCATCACGGCACATGCAACGATGGAGCAGATCGCACCCACAGTTGCCAGCTCCTTCTTGCCGTACTTGACGACCATCTTACGGGCAAGGGGCGTAAAGGCAACGATAGGGATCATCGCGAACATGGAAACGATGCCGGACAGCTGAACGTTCTTGAAGTAAGACTGGAACATAACGGTAACAGCAGTAGCAGCACCCTGCATACCGATGAACATGCCCATTGCGGCGACGGTAGCGCCCACAGCGGGTCGGTTCTTCAGGAAGTTGCCCATTGCCTTCAGGACATTGAACTTCTCAGTCTCCTCGTTGCACTTGACGTTCTCGTCCACACGGATCTCAGTGTTGCGGATCATGAATTGGAAGCAGAAGAAGCCGAACACGCCCATGATCAGAGCAGCCAGAAATACGTTTTCGCCAACGATGTTGTTGTTTGCGTCATAAATGATCATCGGCAGGATGACCATCGGCAGCATATTGCCGACCATGGATCCGACAGAGCGCCATGCGGAAAGGCTTGCGCGGTCAGCAGGCTCCTTGGAGATCAGGCTCAGCAGGCTGCCGTAGGGAACGTTTGCCACGGTGTAGCAGGCATCCCAGATGATGTAGCCGGAAACAAAGACGATCGACTTGATCAGGTTGGTAGAGGTCTGCACCCAAGGAATGAAGCACAGAGCGCCGGCAACCAGCAGGCCGATGGAGCCCAGCCAGACATAGGCAAGGAACTTGCCTCTCTTATAGCTGGTACGCTTGTCGCGGTCGATGATAGAGCCGATCAGCGGATCGTTGATCGCGTCCCATACCTGAACCAGCACCAGCAGAAGTGCGTACAGTGCAGAGGGCATCTGCATAAACTGCGTCCAGAAGATCGCCATCGTGCTTTTCAGCGCGAAGCTCATGTTACAGCCAAGGTCGCCAGCTGCGTATGCCAGGCAGTCGCGCATGCCAAACTTGCGATGGCCGTTTTCGTCCAATTGGACAGGTTTCTTTGCCATTTGGATATTCCTTCTTTCCTATTGTTATTCCCCAAAAAAGCCGGGGTTTTCCTGATAATAGAGTAGCAGGAAAACAAGAAATATATGAGTAAAATTTCAATACAAAACCGTAAAATTTTATGATTATCTATTGCAAAAGCGGGTACTTTGTAATATAATTATAAAGAAGAAAACCGCATTTTGTTGATTTTGCATAATTTTTCCGAAATTGGTGATTTTATGGTCGATTTACAAACGCTTTCCTTCCTGCGGAAGCTGCTGGAAAAGCGCCGTCTGCACACCCATCTGCTCCGCCTTGACCGCCCTTCCGAATATCTTCCTGATCTGGGATTGCGTCAAATGCTGGGGCTGCAGCCGGAGCATCAGCCCTTCGTCCGGGATCTGCTGAAGGATGCGAAGCCCAATACCATCTACCGCTATACCGACCGTTTCTTCTGCTCCTACTTTCTTTTGCTTCTGCCGGACACGCCCGAAGCGCTGATCGCCGGTCCTTACACCACCTTCGATGTCACGGGAACCTTCCTGCTGGAAAAAGCGGAAACCATGAAGATCCCGCCCCACTTTGCTCCGCGGCTGGAGCAGTTTTACGCACAGCTGCCGGTACTCTCAGAATCGCTGCCGCTTTTGAATGTCTTCACCGCCTTCGGCGAGGTGCTGTGGGGCAGCAGCGATGCTTTCCGCGTGGAATTCATCGATGCCACACAGCTTCCCGTGGAGTCCGTCGCCCGGGAGCTGCCGGAAGCGCTGCCGCTGCTGGACATGCAGCTGATGGAAGAGCGCTATCACTTTGAAAATCAGCTGATGGAGATGGTCTCCCGGGGACAGCTGCACCGGGTGGAGGCTTTCACGGAAGCGCTGACCTCAAAAATGTTCGAATCCCGGGTGGCAGACCCGGTGCGCAACTTGAAAAACTACTGCATCATCTGTAACACGCTCCTGCGCAAGGCGGCAGAACGGGGCGGCGTGCATCCTTTTTATCTGGATCAGATCTCCTCAGACTTTGCCCAGCGCATCGAGACCGTCCATGATCAGACCGTCGGTCTGCAGCTGCTGCCGGAGATGGTGCGTGCCTACTGCCGTCTTGTGTTGAAGCACAGCGGTGACTCCTATTCTCCGCAGGTGCGAAAAGCCGTGCTGCTGATCGAGAGCGACCTGACCCGTGACCTCAGCCTGAAGGCTGTCGCCAGGGAGCTGGCGCTGAGTCCTTCGTACCTTTCCGCCCTTTTCAAAAAGGAGACCGGAAAGACCTTCACGGAATTTGTCACCCTCCAGCGGATGCTCCACGGCAAGCACCTTCTGGAAACCACCAAGCTGCAGGTGCAGACCATCGCCCAGTACTGCGGTATCCCGGATGTCAACTACTTTTCCAAGTGCTATAAAAAGCATTTCGGCGTCACGCCCCGCGCCTCCCGCGGATAAAAAACAAGGGCGCAAAAGCGCCCTTGTTTCAGTTATAATCGTCGTAGTTGTCCATCAGAGATCCATAATAGGTGCAGGCGAGATTGGTGTAGGCTTCGCCGCCCACATCCGCTACAAGCTTTCCTCTTCCAATGATCTGGAATCTCCGAGCCAGGAAACCCTCCTGCTCAATGACGATCATATCGCCCTGAACAGTATACTCTGCCGCCTCTCTCTTCATTTCGCAGCAGTAATAATAGTCAAGGATCTTGAAAATGAAGAACTTCTGCCGAGCGGCGGTTTCCCAGTTATCCTTGTACTGGCGTTTAATATCAGGTATCGCGGCATTGACACATTCCTCGATGGTCGTACCTGCCTTGGGCATACCGCCGATGCTTCTGATCTCGCAGGTACCGTCCGGCAGGAATTCCATGACCTTCCAGCCCTGCTTTGTAATGTACATCCAGGAGCCGGTAGTCAGAAAATCGTCGTTGGGGTCTTTTTGCTTGCAATTCGTGCATACGCCCTTTTCATAGGTGTGTCCCAACGCGTTGCCCTCAGTTTCCTTGCACACGGTGCAGGTCTTGGGGAAATAGCAGGTAGCATCCTTCCAGCTGTGACCGGCGACACACAGCGCTTCCTCGGTAGGCTCTGTTATCTGGGTGTCATTGTTGCAGGCGCACAGACTCAGCAGCATCAGAGTGGCAAAAAGCAGGGAGAAAAAACGTTTCATAGGGATTCCTTCCTTCGAAGACGGGTTCAGGGGATAGGGCAACAAAAAAGCTCAAAATGTTGCCCTTTTCATCGCCAACGGAGTAATAATAGCACAATTCCGCGCCATATGCAAGTAGCAGATTTGCATTTTTTGCTTGCGGTTTTGTGTTTTTCATGTGCAAAGCCGACACCTTTTGGTGTCGGCTGTTGTTTATACGCTCTTTTCGTTTTCCGCAGGCGCAATAAGCGGCAGGTAAGTAGCAAGCCGATTACGTATATATGCCTTGTTAATGCCATATTTGGTCCAAAATACGATTAAAGGGATCCCCGCTTCGTCGCAAATGGTTTTGACCTTGCTGTCCCGAGCACTTCTGTCTGCACGCATATGACTTTCATCGTTGATTTCGATCAAAAGCTTCAGCGAGTAATTGCTGTCAAAAATACCGAAGTCTATATTGCGAAACAGCTCATTTCTGTATTTGCTCTGCGACTCTTTGTCGATAATGCTCGCAAGGTTGATCTGCGGTTGAACCGTATAATAGGGACCAACCGTTTCTTTGAATGCTTCGAAGAACACCTTTTCGCAATCCGTCATAATGGAATCTTTCGCCGAATAGCTCGATGGAGTATTTACGGCTTTGGACGGATCGGTATATTCCTGCGCGAAATCATCCATAGCATATTTATTTTTCTTCAAAAAGCGGCGGACAATCAGCACAGTAAGGCACACAACGATCACAATCAGCAACAGAATCTTCCAATACTTGAAAAAGAATCCAATGCCAACAATCGCTCCTAAAACAATTAAAGCAGCACTTTTATCCCCACGGCTTGCACGTCTTCTTCTGGACATTATAGTATCCTCCTGCTCTCTTCTTTCTCTTTGTTTCAAACAAGTTCAATACCCACGACACCGTAGCGCTTTTGCTCCTCGGCGGAGTAATACTGCTCCATGTCGGAATAATGCGCCTGCTGCACATCGTTTTCCGTGTAGCCGCATTGCAGCAGCGGCAGCGACGCGTATAGCGCAGCAAAGCTTTCAAAGCGGTGCAGCTTGAGGACGGTTCTCGTCAGCGTTTCACCGCTGACGTTGTTGGTGAACACGATGGTATCGCCCACCTTGAGCAGCTGCCGCTTTTCGTCGAACAATCGCAGCTCGATGGTCTTGCGACCGCTTTTGATCATCTCAAAGGGCGAGGGATGTAATTTCATGTGATGCAACATCGTTCCCCTCCAAAATCTGCAGACTTACCTCCTTATTCTACTGTTTCTGCGATAGCCTTGTCAAGGGCAGCGGTTGCTTTTTGCGTCTGTCAGTGATACAATAAACACACCAAATCACAATACAGGGAGATACCAACATGAACGAATACGAAGTTTTTATCGAAGACATCAATTCCTGCGGCGGTGAGCAGCACGCAAAGAAAGAACTGATCGAAGTGGAAGCAGTCAGCCCGGAAGGCTATGTGAAGGAAAACGGAAGATTTCCCATTATCGACATTTCCAAAAACGCCAAGGGCGATACTGTGATTACCACCGGCGACGGCAAAGGTAATTTTATGCGATACACCTTCGCAGAATAACTGATTTTCACAGATCAAGCCAAATAAGCCGGCATCCGCTACGGATGCCGGCTTATTGATTCATTATAAATTCTGCCTCGTCAGGCAAACGACACTCTCCACATGGGGTAAGACTCCAAAAGGTATATTTTTGTGCCAAAAACGGGGGTTGTAAAGCCAAAAGGTATATTTCTTAGAATTAAACTCCTTTATTGACAAATCAACCAACTGTCAGTTTATGCCTAAACTTGTTTTTAGGCGAAAGTAAGTTGCTAAATCTTCTTCTCCATACTGGATAATCAGCTACGAGGTCTTCGACGAACTGTAAATATTGGTGCTTGAAAAATTCCACTTCTATATTTTCATCTGGTTCTTGCTCGCTAAATCTTTCCAAAACATATTTGGTGAAATCGTATAACTTGTCGAAGATATAATTTGTATCATTCCTATGTATTGCTCTTTGCATCATATCTTCGAAATATTCAGGTGGAATGATTTTCGTTGGACTATTTATCATTGCATTTTGGCTACGCACCAATTGTAATATTTCCTCTACCGCTTCCGCAACATTGATTTTTGGGGTGGACTTTTTATCTTCTTTTTCTGTTTCTTGGGAAATAATCTCCATGAAATCGTTTTCAAATTTACCCCAAAAAGCTTCAAATGTATTTTTTAATTTTTCTTCCGTCAATGGCTTATCTTGCGCATTGTTTATTGCTTTTAAAAGCTTATACATGTCATCCTTTTCAATTTTTGTCGCTTGAAAAGTGCTTAGAGGACCTTTTATATCTGAAAAAGGTATATTTATTGCAAGTGTAGCAACTCTTGAATCTAACATTTTAGATAATGCCCCCGCTTCGAAATGAATCCAAGGCGCATTAATGTTATCCTTCGTTAAACATACAATACCAAAATTTGTATCTCGCAACTCGCTTGTAACTTTGGCATTCCACAAATCTCCTTTTTCGATGTCTTCCGAAGAATAGAATGCTTCAATTGATTGGATGCACTGTTCTAACCAGTTTTTTAACAATTCGGCAATTTTTTGACTTGATAATCCAGACCAACTTATAAAAACTTTCATTTTTACTCCTTTGCAAATCACTTTACTAATTTTTTTATCTCTTTTGCTACACTAAATGCCAATTCAACAGGTACTGCATTACCAATCATTTTGTATGCATCGGCAACATCTGTATACACAAATTCAAAGGTATCAGGGAATGTTTGAATCCTTGCACATTCTCTAACACTCAATCTGCGATACAAGTCCTCTTTGCCTTTTACAAATTCACGTTTATTCTTCTCAATAAATACCATTTTAGGAGCCTGTGGGTGTATGGGAGCATGGCGACCTCCCGCTTGAATGGTAAAGGAAGGCTCGTCCCATGAGCGAACACGATTACGTGACATATAGATAGTGGAAAAGCCACCTATCATATATTCATGATTGAGGAATTTACAATTTGCTCCATTCGTTTTGTTGGATTTTAATGCAGGAATTGCCGTTTCTCTCAAATCCCAAATAGCATCATATAAAGTATACTTTGTTTTTTGAGGTTCGGGGAACACAAATCGCATATTTAAATCTTTGCGTATGCCCACATAGAAAACTCTTTTTCTATCTTGCGGAACGCCATAATCCACCGCATTTACAAGTGTGACAGATATGTTATATCCCGCATCTTCAAAGCTTTGGATTATGTTTTGAACAGCTTCACGATGCATATCAGCAAGCATACCCGAAACATTTTCTGCAACAAAAAACTTTGGTTGCTTGTCCTTCAAAATGCGAATGTACTCATAAAACAACTTTCCGCGCTCGTCATTTATACCACGCAAAGCACCAGCCTCGCTCCAGCTTTGACAAGGGGGACCGCCGATAATACCGTCGCATTCAGGAATATCCGAAGATGGAATAAGACGAATATCTCTTCTGTCAAGCGGTGCTGTATGATTTCTCTCATAGGTAGCCCATATTGTTTTATCATATTCGTTAGCAAAGACAATTTCAAACCCAGCTTTTTCAAAGCCCAAGTCCATACCGCCCGCTCCTGAAAATAAACTTACAACTTTCACTTTGTTACCTCGCAAATGTAATTACTACAACTTTTTTCATTGTAGCAGGGTTGTTGGGATCTCTTATTTCTCTGAACTTTATATCAATCCCGCTTTCGTGTTCGATTAAAATCCTATCAGCGTTAGAGAAAGATTCGTATTTTTCAAAATTGATAATAGCAAGGAAATTAAATGATTTTGTGGCATTGAATTTATAGGCATATCTAAAAACTCTGAACGGATTTTCAATGTGCCACATTCCTCGCAATCTCAAATATGTAATTCCAAGAGGATCAACATGATTCACTCTGCCGAGTTCATTGGTTTCTGCAAATTCTATATCAGGAATTTCAAGTATGCCATTTTTGATTTGTGCACGGATTCTCTCGTATATTTCACGACTTGCTGCATAGTCTTCGCCATACACAAAGCACAGTTGTTTTATTTCTTCATCATTAACAACACCTACTGCGAAAATTAAATCTTTTTCATCCCAAGCACCGCCATCACAAGCTTTACAAGCCGTGGTAAGCATTGTGCTATCACGATAGATTTTTGATTTTGGATAGGAACTATTCAATGCCAAAGCGGAATTAGGAGATTCAATTTTCTTAACCTCAATCGCATCGCCACCACGCAATATAGCATCAGGGGGATTGTTTTGATTGCCAAGATAAGCAAACACTTCCGAATGTGCTCTCATTGCACCAGCTTCATCAAGTCCATAAGAGTTTGCAAAAGAGTCTTTTATAAAATGCTCCAAAGCATCCCCCATATTGTTGGCTCTATTTTTGGCGTAATAATGTTCTCCCGTTTTGTAAACAGGACAGTGGTAAATGTTATAAATGGCACGAATTATGTTACTCATATTTCTCTCCTTTGCTTTTCTTCGATATATTATATTAAACTGCTGTAGATAAGAGTTTTGAGTTTCGCTCGAAATCATTATTTGTCCCAACGCAAAATTGGGGCATTTTTCAGTGTCAAAATCGCTTATTTTCGTGACAGGCAAACTATACTCTCGACATGGGCGCATCTGGGGAACAGATCCACTGCCAGCGCGTCGGACAGCACGTAGCCCCGCTCCTTCAGCAGTGCCACATCCCGTGCCAATGTCGCCGGGTCGCAGGAGACGTACACGATGCGCCGCGCCGCGAAGCGCGCCAGCGCCTCGATTGTATCGGCATTCAAGCCCTTGCGGGGTGGATCGACCACCACCACGTCTGCCTTCACGCCCTGCTTTTCCAGCTCCAGTGCTGCCTGACCCGCATCGCCGCAGAAAAATTCCGCATTTTCAATGCCATTTCGCTTGGCATTGTCCCGGGCATCCTCCACCGCCTGCTCGATCACCTCCACGCCGATGACCCTGCCCGCCGCCTTCGCCATGGCGAGGGTGATCGTACCCACACCGCAGTAAAGATCCAGCACCGTATCATCCTTGGTAATACCTGTACGGGTGATGGCTGCTTCGTAAAGCCGCTGCGCCTGATGGTGATTGACCTGATAGAAAGACCGGGGCGACAGACGGAACGTCAGTCCGCAGAGGGTATCCTCAATATAACCCGGTCCGTAGAGGGTGATAAATTCGTCGCCCAGAATGGAATTGCCCACCTTGGTGTTGACGGAAATGACCAAGGTCGTAAAGCCCTGCACCTTTTTGAGCCGTTCGATCAGCACCTCCGGCTTGGGGATGCGCCGCCCGTTCAGCACGAGGCACACCAAAATCTGCCCCGACACCGCGCCCCGGCGGACGTAGATGTGGCGCAGCAGTCCCTTGTGTTCCTTTTCGTTATAGGGCATGACGTGGAATTGGTTTACATAATCTATCACAAGCTGCTTGACCGCATCGCTCTCCGGCGGCAGGATCAGACAGCGTTCGTTTTCGATGACATCATGGGTTCCTGCCTTGAAAAAGCCGGCGTATGCCTTGCCCTTTTTCACCGAAACGGGATACTGCGCCTTGTTGCGGTAGGCAAGGCAGGTGGGTGCGGACAAAATGGGCATGGTCTCCAGATTTTCCCCCGCCAGCCGGTTCAGGCACTGGCGCACCCGGTCTGCCTTCAGGCGAGTCTCTTCCTCGTAGTCCATGTGCCAGAAATCGCAGCCGCCGCATAGCTTCGCCACGGGGCATTCCCGGTTGACCCGGTGGGGTGAGCGTTCCAAAAGCTCCACGATCTTGCCCGCAGCCCATGTTTTCGCTGCCTTTTCGATGCGCAGGCGCACTTTTTCTCCCACGATGGCATTGGGCACAAAGACCGTACAGCCCTCCACCTTGGCGATGCCCTGCCCCTCGGTGGTATAGTCAACAATTTCCGCTTCGTATATCTGATTTTTGATCAGCATAGCTTCGTCTCCATGGTGATGCTGCGCGGCGTCATGCCGGCTTTTTCATAAAATTTCATGGCACCCTCGTTGCCGCTCCACACATTCAGCGTGAGGAACGCGCAGCCGATGTCCTTGGCATAGCTTGTCACATGGGCATAGAGCGCCTTGGCGATGCCCTGACCCCGGCAGCCTTCGTCCACGCACAGATCGTCGATGTAAAGCTCCCTGCGGTCGGTCATGACGCTTTCGCCCTCAAACTGCCGCAGGATGCAGAAACAGTAGCCAAGCACCTTGCCGTCGCCCTCTGCAATAAAAATGGGACGGCTTTTGTCCTTCAACAGCTCTGTCAGGGCTGCTTCATCATATTTCTGACATGCCGGCTGAAAAATGTCGGGACGGATGTCATGATGCACCTGCCCCACCTGCTTCAGCAGGTCGATCATGCCGGGGATGTCTTTTTCTTGTGCTATTCGTATTACCATAATAATCACTCCTCTTCATCGCATTCCCTGTCATCCCGAGCGTAGCCGAGGGATCTTGGCACCAACGCAAATGCGTAGATTCCTCGATTCGCTGTTGCTCACTCGGAATGACATTTTTGTAAGTGCATGCAAATATTTTTTTAATCATATCACAAAAATGCGCGGCGGTAAAGTTGAGAAACAGGAAAAACCATGCTACAATGGTAAAAAGGATGTGAAATTCATGTGTTATGTAAACTGCCAACTGTGTCCGCGGCAATGCAGTGTGGACAGAACCGCCGGCGAACGGGGTTTCTGCGGCGCGCCTGACAGGGCTCTGGTCGCCAAGACCATGCTCCACAAGTGGGAAGAGCCTGCCTTGGCAGGTGCAGACGGCAGCGGCGCGATCTTCTTCGGCGGTTGCACCCTCGGCTGCAAATTCTGTCAAAACGGTGCCATCAGCCATGCACCCGCCGGCACAGCCATGGACAGCCTGCAGCTGCGCAGAGAAATGGAAAAGCTGATCGCGCAGGGCGCGGAAAACATCGATCTTGTCACGCCTACCCATTTTCTGCCGACGCTTCTCCCCGCCCTCGAGCCGAAGCTGCCCGTTCCCGTGGTGTATAACTGCGGCGGCTATGAGCGCACGGAAAGCCTGCGGCTTTTGGAGGGGAAGGTCGACATTTATCTTCCCGACCTGAAATATGCGGACAATGCCCTCGGACAGCGGCTTTCCGGCGTGCGTGACTATTTTGAGGTCGCCACCGCCGCCATCCGGGAGATGTTCCGTCAGGTAGGCGCGCCGGTGTGGGAGGGGGACAAGCTGGTGCGTGGCGTGATCATCCGCCATCTGATCCTGCCCGGCTGTGTAGAAAACTCGCTGAAGGTTTTGGACTGGATCGGGGACACCTTTGCCCCCGGGCAGGTGCTGGTCAGCCTGATGCGGCAGTATACCCCCATGGGCAGTCTGGGCGCGCCCTTTGATCGAAGAATTACTGAGGAAGAATACGACTCCGTCCTCAGCTGGATGTATTTGAACGATCTTGAAGGCTTCACCCAGGAAGCAGACTCCGCAGATGCGGCATTTATTCCCGATTTTTAAGCAAAAAACACAGACCTCGCGGTCTGTGTTTTTTATTCTCAAATTCCAGCCAGCTCCTTCAGGACGGGAGCAAGGTCGGTTGCTTCCCACGGGCGGTCTGCCACGCCGAAGTGACCCACGGCTGCGGTGGGTGCGTAGATGGGTCTGCGCAGATCCAACTTGCGGATGATGCCTGCGGGAGTCAGATCCACGGTCTTGCGCAGCAGCTCGGTCATCTTCTCGTCGGAGATCACGCCGGTACCGTAGCTGTCCACACGGACAGAAACGGGCTGCGCCACACCGATGGCGTATGCCAGCTGCACCTGCACCTGGGTCGCAAGACCCCCTGCCACCAGATTCTTTGCCATGTAGCGGGCGATGTAAGCGCCGCTCCGATCCACCTTGGTGGGGTCCTTGCCGGAGAAAGCGCCGCCGCCATGGGAGAAGTAGCCGCCATAGGTATCCACGATGATCTTACGGCCGGTCAGACCGGTGTCGCCGTTGGGTCCGCCGATGACGAAATTGCCGGTGGGGTTGATGTGGATATGGGCAACATCCTTGATGTTGAAGCCGTAGTTCTCAAGAACAGGCGCGATGACGCCCTCGCGGATGTACTTACGCAGCTCGTTGATCTCGAAATCAGCGCTGTGCATCACGGACACGACTACGGTGTCGATGCCGATGACCTTGCCGGCTTCGTCGTACTCAACAGAAACCTGCGTCTTGCCGTCGGCGCGGAGCAGGTCGTTGCTGTGGATGCACGCGGTCAGGCGGTTGCTCAGCGCCCGGGACATGGCAACGGGCAGGGGCATCAGCTCGGGAGTCTGGGTGCAGGCACCGCCGAACATCATACCCTGATCGCCTGCGCCGCCCACCACATCGTTGGTACCGAGGGCGATGTCCGCAGACTGGGTGTGGATGCGGCACTGGATCTCCACGGTGTCGGCATCGAAGCCGTCGCCGGGGTACACATAGCCGATGGCACGGATGGCTTCCCGGGCAACTGCCGCGTAATCCACTTCAGCCTTGGTGGTGATCTCACCGCAGATCAGGCAGAAGTTGGTGGTGACCATGGTCTCACAAGCCACCCGGGAGTTGGGATCCTGCGCGAGGCAGGCATCCAAAATCGCATCAGAAATGGAGTCCGCCACCTTGTCGGGGTGACCGTTGGTAACACATTCGGATGTAAAAAGTCTTTTTTCCATCATTTTTGATTCCTTTCTTCATTGTATAATGGCGGCTTCAAGGCCCCCTTGTGTAAAGGGGGCTGTCACCGCAGGTGACTGGGGGATTGTCATGTGTCGTTACGTACAATCCCTCCGACAAAAATCAAAGATTTTTGCCACCTCCCTTTACACAAGGGAGGCAAAAAAACCGCACACCGAAGACCCGATGTGCGTAATATCGAATCCTCATCTCTCGTTGCCGCCGGATTTGGCACCAACATCCTTTCGGACAGGTTGCCGGGTTTCATCGGGCCGTTCCCTCCACCGCTCTTGATAAGGCTATATGCAGTTCCTGAAGTATTATATCGTTTTTTTGCAAAAAGTCAATGGTTTTTTCCGAAAATGTCGAATATTTTTGTTCACAATTCTATAGTAGACTTTTTCTGGAAATACTGATAGAATATTCCTACTATCATTCAGGAGATGAGGCAATGAAAAATCTTCGCACCCGTTTCAACCGCTTCTGCCTGCGCAATCGCGACAAGGGCATTCCCAATCTGATGCTGTATATCGCCATCGGCAATGCGATCGTGACCCTGATGTCGATGATCAACGGCGGCGGTCTTCTTTACGAGCTGCTGTACTTTGACAAGACGAAAATACTGCAGGGTCAGGTCTGGCGGCTGGTGACCTACGTATTCACTCAGTCCGGCGGCGGTATTCTGGAGCTGTTCTTCTTGTATTTCTTCTACATGCTGGGCAGGCAGGTGGAGCTGCGCATGGGTACGCTGAAGTTCAATCTTTTTTACTTCTCCGGCGTGATCTTGATGGACGTTTTTGCCATGATCTTCTGCCCAATCGTACCTGCGGGTGAGCTCACTCCCGGTGCGTACACTTATCTGCTGGCGGTGCTGCCGAATTACTATCAGATGGCGTACTACCTGCACCTGAGCCTGATTTTGACCTTCGCCACCACCTATCCTGAGAGTCAGTTTATGATTTTCTTCATCATCCCGGTGAAGGCATGGGTCATTGCTCTTGTCTATCTGGTGCTGACCGCCATTGAGGTCATCAATCTGAGCTATCCTGTCTTCTATTTCCCCCACAATCTGTTCCCGCTGGTGGCGCTCGGAAACTATTTTCTCTTCACCGGCGGCGAGATCGCCAATCTTTTCCCGCTGTCGTGGCGGGCAAAGCTGGGACGCAAGCATAAGAAGTCTTCCGGCCCGAAGGTGATCAAATTTGAAACGACAGGTCCTTACCGCCCTGCCCCCAAGAAGGAAGATTTTCTGCACAAATGCACCGTCTGCGGCCGCACCGACAAGACCGATCCCGAGCTGGAGTTCCGTTACTGCTCCCGCTGCAGCGGCTACCACTGCTACTGCATCGACCATATCAACAACCACGAGCATATTGAATTGTAATCACAAAGCCCCCTCTGACGAGGGGGCTTTTCTTTATTCCGTAAGGGGCTTGATCTTCAATTTGTAAATCCGCCAGAACAGCAGCAATGTCACCACGAGGCTGACCACCTCTGCGATGGGATATGCCCACCAGACGTTCACCACCTCGCCACTGAGGCTGAGCAGGTATGCCACGGGAAGCAGCACCAGCATCTGACGGCACAGCGACACGATGGTGGAATAAATGCCGTTGCCCAGCGCCTGAAAGCTGGCACTGATGGCGATGCCCACCGCCGCCATGGGGAAGGCAAGGCTGATGATCCGCAGGGCGCTTCTGCCGATGCGCAGGAATTCCTCCGTGGGATTGAACATGCCAAGCAGCAGATCCGTCAGGAACTGGAAGGCAAGCAAGCCGAGGATCATCACCGTCAGCGCGGTGATCAGCGCGATCTTCAGAATGCCGAGGATGCGCTTGGGATTTCTGGCGCCATAGTTGTATGCCATAATGGAAATGGTGGCATTGTTGATGCCGAACAGAGGCATAAAAAAGAAGCTCTGCAGCTTAAAGTAGATGCCGAACACGCCCGCTGCCGTTTCCGTGGGGTCAAGACCCTGCAGGATCTGATTCATGGAGAAGTTCATCACCGAGCCGACTGCCACCATGACGATAGAGGGAACACCCACCGTCAGGATCGGCAGCAGCGCTTCCTTCTTCGGCTTGAGATACTTCAGCGCGAACTGAATGTCAGGATTGCAGGTAAAATTGAAAATGATCGCGAGGATCGCGGCGATCCACTGACCGATCACCGTAGCGATTGCCGCGCCGGCGAAGCCCATGGCAGGGATGCCCAGCCACTCCACGCCGAAGATGAACACGGGGTCGAGGATGATATTGACAATCGCGCCGGTACCCTGGGTGATCAATGTATAGACCGTTCTGCCGGAGGACTGGAGCAGACGCTCACCCAGCACCTCCACGAAAATGCCGAGGCTGAACACGCAGCAGATGGTCAGATAGGAAACACCGCCGCTAATGGTCTCCGCATTGGTCGACTGCATTTCAAAGAAGGGGCGGGCGCCGAAGATACCGAAAAGGGCAAACAGCACCGTCACGATGCACACCAGCACGATGCCGTTTCCGGCGGCGCGGTTGGCAGTCTGCTGGTTATTTTCGCCCAAGGACTTGGACAGCAATGCGTTCACGCCCACGCCGATGCCGGTGGCGAAACCGATCTGAATGTTCTGCACCGGGAAGGCAAGGCTCAGCGCTGTGACCGCACTGCCGGAGATCTGGGAAACGTACAGACTGTCCACAATGTTATAAAGCGCCTGCACCAGCATTGCCAGCACCATGGGTGTTGCCATATTCAAAAGCAGACGTCCCAAGGACATCGTGCCCATTTTATTGTCTTTGATCGCGGTTGCGGGTTTGTTCATAAAGTTTTCTTTTCCTTCTCACATAATAACGCTTCTATTCTACAGGAAATTTCAGATTTTGCAAGGGGTTACACAGAAAAAGCGCTGCGGCGGTTGCCGCAGCGCTTCACTTTGTTTTTACAGATAGGCGCGAATGTCCTCAGATGCCTGCTCGGGATCATCGGAGATGGTGATGGTGATGTTCATGTTGTTGACCTCAGCGAACTTCACGCACCAACGCACGAAATCCTCACCGTTGGCGCGGTCAGCGCCGATGGTCTTATACAGATTATCGATGTACACGTGGGTAATGTCGAAGTTACCTGCGTGCAGACCGCTCAAAAAGCCCT
>JAZNNV010000122.1:0-6400 GCA_045580465.1 Faecousia sp. | reverse complement strand
TGGCTCACAGAACGACATGGCTACGATCCGACTTGTACATGACCCGCATCCAGCGGGAACGCTTTGATGATCCGGCTGATTACGAGCGTCTGAAGGACAGCTACATTCTCTCCGCCGACAAGATGACCCTCGCCAAGGAGAAAATGTGCGTTCTGCACCCTCTGCCCCGTGTCAATGAGATCAGCGTCAAGGTGGACAATGATCCCCGAGCCGCCTATTTCCGTCAAGCACTGAACGGCAAATTCATGCGCATGGCGCTGATCCTGAAGCTTCTGAAGGAAGCGGAGGACGGCAAAAAGGAAGCCATCGACACCGAGGGCTTTATTTACGACCGCATCTGCCGTAATCCCAAGTGCATCACGCAGGTAGAGCAGGAGCTGCCCCAGATCTGCAAGCTGACAGACCGTGCCGCCGGCATCCACCGCTGCATCTACTGCGAACAAAAGGTATAACATTACGACAAAAGCCGCACCCGAAAAATCCGGGTGCGGCTTGATTATGCTGTATGAATCATTCCGTAGTTTTATATTTCTTTTCACTCTTCCAAATATTCCTTAAGATACTCTGAGAAACTCTCGCGTAAGTCTTCATGATGATCATAAAGCTGTCGGATATGATCGTCGTTCAGCCAACCTTTTTTATAGGCATCAGACAAGGTGCATGCTTTGCCGTCCTTGTACACATACAACTCAGTGGGATGTCCCCACTCAAACACGTAATTTCCAACCTTGGTACGCCACAAAACCGCGGGATGCATATCTCCGATCTTTTCGGTATTAACAACAATACAGTCATTGATCGTACCGTAACAAAGCCTTTGAAAATCCCATTCTACATTGACAAAACCGGGATCAATCGCACGAATTGCCCTGTCAACTGCATCTTTTGTTTCCTGAGAAAGGATCGCATGATTCAAAATATTGGGATCAACAGAGGCAACACCAGCAGATTGACATCCTGCAAAAAGAGAAAGGGCAATCGCTGCCAAAGCTATGATGGCACATATTTTTTTCATTTATAATCACTTCCTTATACTTAATTAAAATGTAATTGCCTTTATGAAACCCAAAGCGTAAAACTTCCAGAAGATGGCGTTCCCTTGACGGTTATTCTTAAATATACAGTTGTGTTGGCTTTGAGGTATTGTTCAATGCAGAAGTTTGAACTAGTATTTTTGGAACGCTCACGTAGTCCTTCTGTAGGATGAAAAAGCTCTCCAATAGTGTGCAAACTTCCGGTTGTGAAGAACGAATAATAACCATCATAGGGAATAGCAATCTTAATCCAATATTCTTGACCCTCAGAGATTGAAATCGTACGGCTAAAATCAACTCCAACAGTTTGGGGTGTATGAACACTCAAGACCGCACGATAGGCATTAACGACACCGTCACTTACGCACATATCCTGAAATGCAGCACAATCTTTGCATGTCGCAATAATTTTGTTTTTTATTTGAATAGGTGTCAAACTGGGGTTCTCTGATAACATTAGTGCCGCAATGCCTGTTACAAATGGTGCAGCCATCGAGGTACCCGATGCAGAATGATAACCATTGCTATAATGCGTATCGACAAATCTGGGATCAGATTCACATGTTCCATTTAGACATTTGGTAGTTGGAAAACAGCTCATAATACCTTCGCCAGGAGCAAAAACATCAACGGAAATCTCGCCATAGTTGGAAAGGAGCATTCTTTGATCTTGTGCTGTACTTGCACCAACGCTAAGAATCTGTTCGTGAGCAAAAGAAGCAGGATAGAAAGGATTATTCTCAAGATAGTTTCCATTGTTTCCCGACGAACAAATCAACAATCCCGAATAATCATCAATTTTAGTACTTAGCGCTTGGTTATCTGAAGATTGAATATAAACATCTCCCCCACTAAAGTTTAATATTGGAATACAGGCATCCTCTGCATAATCAATTGCTAGAATAAGATTGGAGAAATGCCCGCTTCCACTCGAATCGAATATCTTGAGTGCAGCTAATGTAATATTCTCACAAACACCTGCAATGCCAGCACTATCAATTGCCGCTCCAACTATTCCTGCTACATGGGTTCCATGTCCATTGTCATCAAATCCTGTTTCGTATTCCTCAACGCCGGAGGTGAAATCTCTACAATAATATATGTTTACTTTTCCCTGTAAATCTGGATGTGAGTAGTTTATTCCACTGTCCAGAATACCCACTATAACACTGGAAGAACCGCCAGTAATTTCCCAAGCATCATCAAGATCAATAATAGATGGTGCCCACTGCTGACTATAATATGCATCATTAGGAGTTACTGCACAAATAGACATGGCATAATCCGGACCTGCATACATCACATCATCGCGGGATTGAAGGGCTTTGATTGCTGCCAGTACATTCTCTTTTCCCTCATCTGCCAACTCCAAACAGATAATTTGATTGTAGGTGTTGATTTCCTCAAGGGCAGTAGCCCTGCCTTCGGCAGACATAGTGCTTACAGAATTTTTGAAATTGCTTACTTTCGTCTCCACCTGCTTCTTTTTTCCGCTGGTCAGATCATTGACAGCGGAACACTTAACCTCTTTGAAGTCAGAAGCGGAATAGGTTTTGAAATTCAAACTGGCTTTATTGTTGAGAACCACAAGAACACGGTCATCAGCAAAATATTCTTCCAATGTTGCCGTACTAAAGGACTTTGGCTCTACGATTCCCAATTCACTTGTATCGATGATGATACTGCTGAAATCAACAGCACCGACGAGCATAGACATTGAACTCAGCAACATCACGAGTGCCAAGCAAAAACAAACCATTTTACGCATTGCAATCTCCTTTCATCATTCAAGAGCAAAACTGCTCCCATGTACGATGGATAGGCTAGACGCAATCACTATCCTTATTCTAACTGCAACGCCCATCTGCGTCAATGGGTCTTGAATGTGCCATTGGAATCACCTCCAATTTTTTATTCCACGAAATAATGGGTCGATTAGATCCCCCATCTATTATAATAATCGTTGAAACCTTCATTTTATTGCATCCGTGAAAAGTTTTTTAACAGGAAGAGGGTGTTGCAAGAACTGCAGCACCCTCTTGTTTATTACATTTCCTGCCGTCCTTCGAGGGCACGCGACAGCGTCACCTCATCGGCATATTCCAGCTGACTGCCAACGGGCACACCGTAGGCAAGCCGCGTCACCTTGACCTCCATGGGACGCAGAAGCCGGGAAATGTACATCGCCGTCGCTTCGCCTTCCGTGTCGGGATTGGTCGCCATAATGACTTCCTTGACCTCGCCCGAGGCAACGCGCATCAACAGCTCCTTGATGCGGATGTCATCCTGCGTCACGTGGTTCAGCGGAGAGATCACACCGTGGAGAACGTGGTAGACGCCGTTAAACTCCCGGCTGCGCTCCATGGCGATCACATCCTTGGGGTCAGCGACCACGCAGATGATCGTCTTATCGCGCAAGTCATCGTCACAGATGGGGCAAACCTCACGGTCCGTCAGGTTCTGACACACCGGGCAGGTGTGGACAGACTGCTTTGCGGCGATGATGGCATCGGCAAAGCTCTTGGCATCCTCCAGCGGCAGCTCCAGCACATGAAACGCAAGGCGCTGTGCAGTCTTGCCGCCGATTCCGGGCAGCCGGGCAAACTGGTCAGCCAGCTCCTGCAGCGCTGTGGGGAAATACTGCATAGCTCCTCCTTAGAACAGACCGCCCAGATTCAGTCCGCCGGTCAGACGGGACATATTCTGTGCCGCATCGGCATCAGCTGCACGCATGGCTTCATTGACCGCCGCAATGACCATATCCTGCAGCATTTCAACATCGTCAGGATCGACAGCATCGGGGTTGATCTCAAGCGCGACGATCTCGTGCTTGCCGTTGACCGTTGCGCTGACCATACCGCCACCTGCGGTTGCGGTGTGGGTCTTGTTCTCCTGCTCCTCCTGCATACGCAGCAGGTCCTGCTGCATCTTCTGAGCCTGTCTCATCATCGCGGCCTGATTCATGCCACCGGGCATGCCGCGGAAATTATTCTTTGCCATGATCTTTACTCCTTATTTTGCTTGATAGTCACAATGTCGCTGTGTTCGCGACCGAAATTCATCAGCTGATCGATCTTTGCGCTGCTGCGGGGGCTGGCAGAGCTATCCTCTACGGAAACAGAAACCGCACGACCCAAAAGTGCTGCCGCCTTGCGGGCAACAAGGTCACGGATCTCAGGCTTGTCCACCATTTCCATGGTAAATTTGTTCGAGCAGCGAAGCACAAGTTGATTTCCCTTGAGCACACCGCGCACCGGCGCGTTCTCTGCCGTTGTAAAGAAACCAACCACCGGCGGGCGCATTTCACGGCGGATGGCATTAACCAGTTCTGCCCAGAAACCCACATTTTCTTCCTCCTCAGGCACGGGAGGCGCTTCTTCGGCAGGTGGTGCATCCTCATCATCCGGCATCGGGGGAAGCTCTTCCTCCGGCTCGATGGGTGCATCCTGCACAGGAGCGCTTTGGGCTGCAACCACAAAGCTGCCGGTTTTCAGCTGCTCTTCCATTCTGGTCAGGCGTGCGTTCAGGCTTTCAGCGTCCAGCTCCAGCTCCGGCTGACACAAACGGATCAAGCAAAGCTCCGCATCCATGCGGCGGCTTGCGCTGCGCGTAAAGCCAGACATCGTGGTTTCGAGCAATTCCATCATTCGGACAAGTTCGCCGCTGGAGAAGCCACGGGCAAGCTGCTGGGCATCCTGATGATCCGCAACGCCGGACAGCATGGAAAGTCCGGCTTCAGGCGCGGTTTTCAGTACCAGCAAATCCCGGGCAAGGCACGCCAGCTCATCCAGCAGCGCTCCCATCTCCTTGCCGTCGGCATAAAGCTTGTTGAAAAGCTGCAGACAATTGCGCGTGTCATGATTGGCGATATAGCCCATCAACTCCGCGGCTTTCCGCTCACCGGCGATGCCAAGACACTCATAGACCCGCTCCGCGGTCAGTTCACCGGCAGTTGCCGATGCGCACTGATCCAATAGGCTCAAGCCGTCACGCATACCGCCGTCTGCCATTCTGGCAAGCACGCGGGCAGCGCTGTCGTCGAGATCGATGTTCTCCTGATAGGCAACATACTGCAGCCGGGCGGCAATATCCTCCTGACTGATGCGTCGGAAGGAAAAGCGCTGGCAGCGGGAAAGGATCGTCGCCGGAACTTTATGCAGCTCCGTCGTCGCTAAAATGAACAGCAGATGCTCCGGTGGCTCCTCGATGATCTTCAGCAACGCATTAAACGCAGAGATCGACAGCATATGCACCTCATCGATGATGTACACACGCATTTTCACCTGCGAGGGCGTATAGATCGCATCATCCCGGAGATCACGGACATTGTCAACACCGTTGTTGGACGCAGCGTCGATCTCCAACACGTCCATACACGCGCAGGAATCGATGGCACGGCATGCCTCACAACGGTTGCAGGGATTGCCGTCCTGCAGGTCGAGGCAGTTGACTGCCTTTGCCAGAATCTTGGCGCAGCTGGTCTTGCCTGTACCGCGGGAGCCGGTAAACAAATACGCATGGCTCATCTTGCCGGTAGAGAGCTGATTTTTCAGCGTTTGGGTCACCGCCAGCTGGCCGGAGACATCGTCAAAGGTCTGGGGACGGTATTTCCGGTATAAAGCTTGATATGCGGACATCATGTCCCCTCCTTCATGGTAGTGTAACAAGACCGGCTCATAACAAGATCGCACACCCACATTTGAACCTGCTGAATACCCGGTTTCTGCGCAGCCAGCTCAGAATCGGCAACCTCGCGGCACACGGAACGATCCGCTTAATGCTGCTTGGTTCCCCACCTGACATGGTTCACGGGATTCCGTTGCGCAAGACCGATTCCTCAACACCGCTTGCGTAGGCCAGACAGTACGCAGGCAAGTCCGGGTGTGGGGATTCATCCCTGCTATAGCGGATTGCAGGCAACAGGGCACCGCTATCTCCCCGACTAGTGCGACCTTGTTATAAGCCGGTCTGCAAATAACAAGGTTATTATGTTAAAATCAGTTGACCTTCGAATCGATAAAGGCAGCCAGCTCGCCGAAGTTGGCGATCTTCTGATCCTCGAGATCCAGCTCAACACCCAGCTCGGATTCCAGATCCATGATCATCTCAACGATGTCGAGAGAATCGATGCCCAGGCTCTCAAAGCTGCTGTCGGGAGTGATCTCTGCAGGATCAAGCTCCAGCTGTTTTGCCGCATAAGAAACGAGTTTTTCGTACATGTGATTTTCCTCCAAACTTCAAATATTTATCTCAATGTATTTTAGTATAAGATGCGTACTTTGTCAATCAGATTTTATTTGCGCGTTCATACCCGCAACATAAGCAGTCGACCATGCGATCTGCAGGTTGAAGCCGCCGGTGTAGGC
>JAZNNV010000121.1:0-11469 GCA_045580465.1 Faecousia sp. | reverse complement strand
GTGGCGCCTGCAACAGCGGGGATCGCTTCGGATCTGGTCCACTTGTCCTTATTGACCTGCAGGAACAGCATCTTGCCGTCCTTTGCGCCCCACTTGCCCTTGATCAGGGAGACGGTGATCTGCTCATACTGGAAAGCAGTCCAGTCCTTGGGCAGCTCATTGGTTCTGTCTCTGCCATCGTTCCAGGAAGTAACGGTGGACTCGCCATCAAAGTTATTGGTGTAAACGGGAGGAGCTGCAGGCTCAGCCGTCTTGGTCAGAACAATGTTGTCAATGACGAGGGAGGTGTTCGCCTTGGAGTTTACACCGCACTCGATCCAGAAGGTAGCGACACCTGCGGGAACGGTCCAGTCCATGGTGTACTCTGCCCAACCGTCTGCGCCGAAGCGAATGGCGATTGCGCCATCACCAACATAAGCACCGCTTTCATCGACATACCAGAAGCCGATGTAGCCGGTCTTATCGCCGGACAGGCGCTTTGCCATGATGGACAGATGGTAGGATTCACCGGGAACTGCAGCAAACTTTGCAGACTGCATGTAAGCGGTTCCTTCGGTGGCGGGAATAACTGCAGCATGAGCGCCATCAGAGACATCCGCATCAGCGATCTCGATAGCTGTGCCTTTACTCGTCCAACCGTCCAATCCGTTTTCAAAGCTGCCGTTAACCAGAAGGTTATCAGATGTTTCCGGAACTGCATTTACCTGAACAGGTGCACTCAGGATTCCGGTAGGCAGCAGACCCACGATCAGGGACAGGCACAGCAGAAGTGCCAGTCTGCGGGTCACGTGTGCGCTGGAGAAGAATTTTTTCATTGCACAAACCTCTCTAAAAAATATTTCCGTAGCAAAATGCTAATTGGATACATGTATCATACCACAGCTTCTTTTATTTTGCAAATCATTCTTTGGCATTTTTTCGAAAATAATCCTTTTTTCTACATTGCTTACAGATAATCCGGCTTTCGTTGTACACTATGCCGAACAATCACTTTCCCTCTCCCCTGCTATCCAAACAAGGGCGCCGCTGCTGCGACGCCCTTGCCTGCGGGGATAGAGAGATCGAAAAGAATGGATTTGAATTTAAGCTGCCTTGCGCTTCTTCAGGAACAGAACGATGCCAACGGCAGCGCCTGCCAGCAGAACGGCAATGATCGCAATGACGATCCACAAGGTAGCATCGTTGCCGCCCTCATTGTTGTTGCCGGGCTGGGTGGGAGCGACGGTGGGAGCTTCGGTGGGATCAGTTGCATCAGGATCGGTGGGATCGGAAGCCTCAGGATCGGTGGGATCGGTGGGATCGGTAACCTCAGGTTCCTCAACGACCACCGCAACAGTGGTCTCCCCTGCCTCGACCGCGACGGTGAGAACACCGTTTTCGATCTTTGCATCCACTTCCTCGCCATTGACGGTGACCACATAGTCGTATTCGCTTTCAACAGCGGTCAGCTGGACAGTCTGAGCTTCATCAGAGATGATCTGCCAGCCGTTGCCGGATGCGACGATGTTGAGCTTCTTCTCAGCAAGGAACAGGACCTTGCCGTCGTAAGTCATGGTGGTCGCATTGGTCGCGGCGAAGCCTTCGGTGATGATGCCTTCGATCAGACCCAGAACAGATGCCTGCTGGGCATCGGTGTTCAGCAGACCTGCGGTAGCAGTGCCGGTGGTGCGGTTCCACATCAGGAAGTCGAACTTGTTGTCCTTGTAGTTAAGCATACCTGCAAGGGCTTCTGCATTGTCGATGATCTCGGTCACCACAACATCATCTGCCGGAGGAATCTCAACGCCAACGCGCATCATCGTGATGCCAACCGCGTTCATCAGATACCAACCTGCCTGATAGTCTTCATCGTGACCTGCATCAACAATTTCCAATCTCATGGTATGCACGCCGGTTTCCAGCTCCACTTCGCCGAAGGGAACCTCAATGGTGCCTTCCGGCAGACCGGAGCAGTCAACAGGATCGGACACATACTTACCATCCAGAGTTGCCTTGATGGTGCAGCAGCCGTCGGAAACACCCATGATCAGGTCGAAATCGAACGCGCCGCCCTCTTCGACCATGAAGGGGATCTCCAGCCAGTCGCCCAGACCGTTGCCACGGTAGAAAATAGAGGAGGTGATGCCGACTGCGTTGGGCTTAATGATTTCCTGACCAACGGGCATGCTGGAATCCCAGGAGATCTCGCCCTCAACAATGTGTTCGGGAGAGGTGGAACGCATGCCGTTCAAAATGTCGTAGAAGTTGATGTCCAGCGACAGCATGTTGGAATCGGTGGAAATAACGGTCATGAACTGGTGCGCCTTAGTGGCAGCCGACGTTGCACCCAAGCAGAAGCCGCCGCTGTAGATTCTGTCACCGATGGTCAGCTTCTCGCTGTCGATGAAGTTCAGGTTCAGAACGTTCTTGCCCATGGGCACAGATACCTTGTTTCCCATCGCGGTGGTTTCCTTCGGAACTTCCACATCGTCAACGGAGAAGGTGTTGCGGGCGCCGTTGTACATCTGCCATGTATACTCACGGGGCTTGACGGACAGCAGATCGTCGATGATGACGTAGTAGCCCTTGTCCTCGTGGTTGACCTGAATGGCATGGCGGTCAAACTTCTCCAGCATTCTGCTGTCATAGTCTGCGCCGTATGCCTTCTCGGCAGAGCCAACGATGTAAGAGTACAGCTCGTTGTTGAAGACCAGCTTTGTAGAGGACAGGCCCTTGATCATCTGGGAGTTTCCATCAACAAGGATGGTGGAGTGACCGTTGTGGGTCCAGAAGCTGCGGTCAGCAGTGTAGTAAGAGCCGGAACCCGGGTCGGTAATCAGCCAGTTCGGACCGATGGAGAACTGGATGGAGTTCTGGTCATAGTGGTTATGGCCGGACTGAGAGTCGTTTGCCTTCAGGGTCAGCAGCATGTCGTCATCGGCAAAGCCGGTACGCAGTGCGCCGTAGCCGAAGTTTTCAATAACTGCAGCGTAATCGCTGAGGTACTCCGGCTTGGGATCGGGCTTCAGGTAAATCAGATTGTTAAATGCGCTGCCAACACCGCCGGCGTTGATCAGGAAGCCGTCGATCAGCGGATCGTTGGTCAGCTTGGACAGAACGCCAAGGGGGATCTGCATGTAGGTTGCCACAGAAGCATCGGAGTAGTTGGGGTGGCTGCCGGAGCCATTCGCGCCCCACATGATGGTCCAGTAAGGCAGGATCTCAGACAGGAACGGGTGGTCAATAATACCTTCCATCTTGGTGGCGCGGTAGATGTGACCCACGCCGGGCATCAGGGTCTGCAGACCAAAGTCGGTGTAGTAGTGACCCTCAATGGTGCCGGAGTATGCGAAGTTATCCAGTGCGTTGTGTACACACAGAAGCGCGCCATCCAGATAGGGCTTGATCTCTTCTGCATTATTTTCATTCAGGATAACAGCACAGCCAGACAGAACGCCGCCGATCATCATCATGTTGGAGTTTGCCAGACTGGTAGTGGAAATCTGTCCTGCCAGAGGAACAAGACCTTCATCAATGATGCTGCGTTCCAGCTTCTTGATCTGCTCTTCCGTCATGCGGTCATGGCACATATCGAAGACCGCGACCATGCCTTCCATCATCCAAGCATGGCTTGCATCTGCGGAAACACCGTAGCTCGAGACCCAGTATTCGTCGGTCCAGCCTTCCCAACCGGCAACCGTCATTGCGATTTCGATCGCGCGGTCAGCGTAAATGTTCTTGCCGGTCATGATGTACGCAAGGGCGCAGTTCTTCATCATGGTTGCGTACTGGGAGGTGACCAATGCGCCAAAGCCGGTGTAAGGGATCTCGTAAGGATTGCCCTCTTCATCGAAGGAGTTGGCAAGATAGAGATCTCTGTGACGCTGGGAATTGACATCCTCCATGAAGTTCATCTGGATCATCTTGCCGGTATTGGAACGGACCGTCAGCTTGTCGCCTGCCTTGAGGGTCAGCACGGCATCCGCGTTTTCAAGCAGAGCGTTATACTGCTCATTCCAGGTCCAACCATATTTGGTCTTCAGCATGTTGAAGCGGGTGAGCTTGATTTCCTTTGCTTCTTCAGGGGTGAAGAAAATACGGGGATAAACATCCGTCAGGTTCTCGGTGAGCTCCTCAACGGTGGGATACTCATAAGGATTGGGCTGATAAGTGGGCTTCGTCTTAATGTCAGAAACCTGAATTCTCAGCTTATCCACCTGGCAGGTGTAGTTGGTATTCATGCCGTTCCAAACTTCCAGCACGATGCCGGCAGCATTTTCAGGCATTGCGGCAAGAAGCGAATACATCTGCCACTTTCCGGTACCAAGACTGTTCACCGCTCTGCAAGCATCGTCCAAGCGCTTGCCGTTGATGTCAAAGACGTTCAGGCTGATGATGCAGCGGCCAACGATGTCCTTGACCATGACCTTCAGCTCGTAGGTCTCGCCGGGAGTAACCGCAATACGGGGGCTCTGCATTGCGTTGCCGCCGCTGACATCCTTTGTCATCTGAATGACATTCTTGCCATCAGGTGCATCCGCAGGCTGCAGGACCTCGTAAGTGACAGCGTCACCCAGCAGTCTCCAACCAAGGGGATAGCCGTTGGGATCAAGGATTTCCATAGAGCCGTTCAGCTGGCTGATGTCGACGATCGCGCCGGTGCCGCTGCCCACAGAAGAGGGCTTCTGAGGTGTTGCGGGCTTGATGTTCTCCTCAGGACCGGTGTAGACCTCAGCCTTCACATCATCGATCATGTAAGCAAGCACCTTGCCGGAGGGGTTACCAAACTCGATCTTGACCGTAACCGCGCCCTCGGGAACAGCCTGAATCAGGGTGTACTTTTCCCATTTTTCAGAAGTCGCGATCTGGATAGAGAATGCAGTGCTGGGAGGAACCAGATTGCCCTCGGCGTCATAGAACCACAGACCGATGTACGGACCGGCAGCTCCGCCCTTCAGGGACTTCGCCATCACAGACAGCTCGATCGCCTTGGCATCGGGCAGCGTCAGCACCTGACTGAAGTTGATCAGCGCCTTGACATCGCCGGCAGCGGTTGCCGTGATCAGCAGGGACTTGCCGTCATATGCGCCGTCAGAAACGACCTCGTGGGTCACGCCGTCAGTGGCACCCAGCTTCCAGTTTGCGATCTCCTTCTCGAAGCCGCCGTTGATGACTTCGAAAACGCTGGGATCGACGGGGGTGTAATCGGACAGAGTCAGGGAGACATTATCAATATAGCCAACCAGTGTGCAGTTATTGCCGCTGATATAGAAGCGAACAGCAGCAAAGGCTGCGTCATCAGGCGCGGTGACCGTGCCGATGAATTTCGCCCAGTCATTGATGGAGTTGATCGCGCCGGCGCTGTCCTGCTGGATCAGGTTGCCATAGCGATCGTACCAATAAACATAGGTAGCGAAACGGGTGCTGGGAGTCACTTCGGGATCAAGACGGTTCCAGACGATCAGATCATAGATCTTGCCGCCCTCCACGGGGAACAGCTCGCTGACCATCTCGGTCATCTTATTCTCATTGGTGAACTTCAGCGCATTGGAGCCATCAATACCCTCACCGGGGCAGATGACGGGAATTGCAGAACCCTTCGAGAAGCTCCAGCCGGGAATTTCCGTCTTGGAGGCTTCGAAGTCGCCGTTGACCAGCTCATCGTTGTGAGGAGGCTCGGTGCCTTCGGTGGTAGGCTCGGTCTCTTCGGGTTCGGTGGGTTCAGGAATGGAATCCATTTCAGCGACCTTCAGATCGGAAACGGAGAAGGAGTCCGCATTGGCGGCAATACCGAAGGTAATGTACGCCTTGACTGCGCCATCGGGTGCGATCGCAGCGAGGGATTCCGGCGCCCAAGCGGCAGCCTTGATGCCGGCAGCCTGACGCTCGGTGATCAGCACATTACCGGTAGCATCCACAAAGGTCAGAGAGATGTAGCCGCCGTTTTGTCTTCCGGCGATATGCTTGTAGCCTTCAAAGGAAACCACGTAAGCCTTGCCTGCAATCACATTGAACGCAGGGGTCTGCGCCGTTGCGGCCTGAACCTGCAACGTCAGGGAGGGTCTGCCGAAGTAGGCGCGGCAGGTGATGGCGGTATGGTCGCCGTTGCCGGTTTCGCTCAGTACCCAGTTCTTCGGGCCGGAGCCGACAGAGCCGCTGACTGCGAAGGTAGTGAAATCGTCTTCAAATACGTAATCAGAATCCACAGGCTCGCTGGGTTCGGTTGCCTCGGTGGAAGGTTCGGTTGCCTCGGTGGAAGGCTCCGTTGCTTCCGTAGAGGGTTCGGTATCCTCAGGCTCAGAGGGCTCGGTCTCATCGGGGGTCGCACTCAGTTGGGTGACCACCAGATCCGAAACAGAGAAGGAATCTGCATTGGCAGACATACCGAAGGTGACATAGGCCTTGACCGCAGCCGCAGGTGCGATCGCCTCAAGAGACTCCGGCGTCCACGCAGAGGGGGTCAAGCCGGCAGCCTGCTGCTCTGTAAGCAGCACGTTGCCCTCGGCATCCACAAAGGTCAGTGCCACATAAGCGCCGATCTGCTCCCCTGCCGCATGCTTATAGCCTTCGAAGGTGACGGCATAGTTCATGCCTTCCACAACATCGAATGCAGGAGTCTGTGCCGTTGCGGCAAAGGACTGCAGCGTCAGGGCGGGTCTGCCGAAGTATGCGCGGCAGGTGATCGTTGTGTGATCGCCTTCGCCTGTTTCGCTCAGCACCCAGTCCTTCGGGCCGGAACCAACCTTGCCTTCGACTGCGTAAACAGTAAAGTTATCACTGAAAACCACAGCGGAGTCAGCAGGCTCAGAGGGTTCGGTTGCTTCCGTAGAGGGTTCGGTTGCCTCGGTGGAAGGCTCCGTTGCTTCCGTAGAGGGTTCGGTTGCTTCGGTGGAGGGTTCGGTGGACTCAGGTGCATTGCCGGCAGCTGTAACCAGCAGCTCTGCAACGCCAAAGTCATCACCGTTCTCAGTGATACCGAAAATGAGATATGCCTTTGCCGCATTTGCGGGTGCAACGACGGACAGAGAATGTGCCGTCCATGCAGTTGCGGTGCCTGCAGACTTCTGTTCATTGACCAGAACAGCGCCTTCTGCATCCTCAAAAACGAACGCGGCATAGCCGCCGGTCTTGGCACCCAGCTTATAGATGGAATACTCGGCAGTATAGGTCTGACCGGGTGTAACATCGAAAGCGGGAGTCTTGGCGGTAACGGCTTTGGACTGCAGGGTCATGGTAGCCTTACCGCTGTACTGGGAATAACCGTAGCAGGTAATAAAGGTATGGTTGCCGGTGCCGGTCTCGCTCAGTTCCCAGCCCTTCGGGCCGGAGCCGGGCAGATTGTCCTCGGCATAAGTCGTGAAGCTCTCGCTGAAAACGACCACAGCGTTGGACTTGACCAGCACAACATTGTCCAGCCAGTAAGTACCGTCAACACCGCTGTTGTTACCGATCTGGATCTGCAGCAGGTTTGCGCCCTCGGGAGCAACACCTCTGACCTTCACGGTGACCCAGTCGCCGGTCTGGTCCGCGATATCGATCTTGGCAACTTCCAGACAGTTTGCGTTGGAGGTCGTGTCCTTAAAGAACCACAGACCTGCATAGGGCTTCTTGTTGGCAGACTCCCACTTAAACTTGAGAGTCAGCTCATAGGTCTCGCCCGCAGAAATTTCCACTGTCTGATTCAGACACACGGGACTTCCGCCGGGGACAACCTTTACGGCGCCGTCAACAACAGACACTTTGCCGGCAGCAGCGCCGCCCCAGTTGGTAGTGTCTTCAGTGAAAGAACCGTTTGTGATCAGGTTGGCTGTTTCCTCATTGGGAACTGCATTGACACTCGCAGGAGCGCCCAGAATTCCGATAGGCAGCAAACCCAGGACCATGGAAAGACACAGCAAAAGTGCCACACTGCGCAGCAATTTCTTGCCAGTCTCTCTCAAAAACGCATTGGATAGATGCTTGTTCATAAATTACACCTTCCTGACTGGATTTCCGTAGCATTATGCTAATGGATGGACGTATTATATCATGTCGATTTATGCAAATCTACTAGGTTTTCGAATTTCACCAATAAAATACAAATGTTTTTTCTTTTGTACAAAAGGTTTTTCTGTCCTTGCCGCAAAAACAAAACTCCCACGGGCAAAAACAAAAGCAAGGGCACCGCGGTTGCGGTGCCCTTGCGGGATTTAGAATGATTCTCAGAAGAATCTGCGCTTCTTGATGACCAGAACTGCCAGTGCAACAACCGCTGCCATCACGCCAAAGACGGGAAGCAGAACAGCGGAATCGCCGGTGCCGGTGTTGCCACCGCCGGGGTTGCTGGGATTGCTGGGCTCGGTGGGTTCCTCGGGAACGAAGACGGGCTCATCAGACTTGATGACTTCCAGATCATCGATACCGTAGTCGCCCTTGGTCTTTCTGTCAGCATTGTCCAGAGAGAACTCCAGATAAGCTGCGACAGTGCCGTTGGGAGCAGCAGCCTTGACAGACTCTGCAGTCCATGCGCCGAAGGTCTTGCCGACGGTCTCAGTGAAATCACCGGTAACGTTGCCATAGGCATCCAGGAAGACAATCTTCAGAGCGCCGGTGTAGTTGGCGTTGTCAACGAGCTTTCTGGCAAGGAACTTGACCTCGTACTCGTAACCTGCCTTGGCAGCGAACTTGGTGCTTCTGATGCTCCACTGACCGGGGGTCTGCAGGCACAGGAAGTTGCCGTCGTTCTCCATGCCGAAGGTGCCGACAGAGATCGCAGCAGAGTAAGCACCGTTGGAGTCATCGCTGGAGATCCAGCCGAGAGGACCGGCGTTGCCGTTGGAAGCATCCGCCAGAGTCTCGAACTTGTCACCGAACATCACGTTGGTGCCTTCGGGCTCGGTGGGGATGGGCTCGGTGGGCATGGTGGGTTCAGCACCGCCAACCTCTGCCTCCTGAGCATAAACCGCCAGATTATCAACAGAGTAAGTGGGCTCGCCGGTGGGATTCAGCAGACCGAACTCAACATACATATGTGTTGCGCCGGCGGGAGCCTTGCTGAGGAGGGTCTTGTTGGTCCACTCAGCGCTCTGACCTGCGATCTGGCTGTACTCCTTCAGGATATTGCCGCTTGCGTCAACGAAGACGATCTTGACATAACCGCCGTTGCCGGCAACAGTGGGCTGATACTTCTTCTCAACGTACTTTGCGGTGTACTCGTAGCCCTCAACGACCTCGATCAGGGGGCTCTTGATCCACTTATCCTTGGGATCCTGCACGCAGAGATTCAGGGTGCCGTCGTACTTGTCGTAGCCGGCGGTGCCGATGGCTGCGCTCTGGACGCTTGCAGTCCAGCCATTCGGAATGTGGACAGTCTTGGCAGCGCCCTCGGGAGTGTAAGAATTCTCGAAGGTGTCGGTGAAGATGGGAGCCTCAGTGGGCTCGGTTGCGGGCTCGGAGGGCTCAGTTACGCCGGGCTCTGTGGGTCCCTCGGGAACATAATGAGCATCCGTGACAACGATGTTGTCAATTGCGAAAGAGCTGTTTGCCTTGGTGTTTACACCCCACTCAACCCAGAAATAAGCAACACCTTCAGGAACGGTCCATTCCATCGTGTACTCGGTCCATGCGTCATCAGCAAAACGGATAGCGGTTGCACCGTCACCAACGTAAGCGCCGTTTTCATCCACATACCAGAAGCCGATGTAGGCCTGCTTATCGCCGGACAGGCGCTTTGCCATAACGGACAGATAATAGGTTTGACCGGGAACTGCAGGAATCTTTTCGGACTTCATGAAAACGGATGCTTCCGTAGCGGGGATAACTGCAGCGTAATAGCCTTCGTAAACATCTCTGTCAGTGATCTCAACAGCTGCGCCGCCCAGCCAGCCGGCCTTGCCGTCTTCGAAGCCGCCATTGGGAATGACGCCATCAAATGCGGGCTCGGAGGGTTCGGTAGCCTCGGTAGAGGGCTCAGTAGCCTCAGTAGAGGGCTCGGTGGCCTCAGTAGAGGGCTCAGTTGCCTCAGTGGAGGGCTCGGTGACCTCGGGAGCAGTGCCATCGGTCAGGTAGACCTCCAGGTTATCAACTGCGAACTCGGGGTTGCCGGTAGCGCTCTTCAGACCGAACTCAACGTAAGCTGCAACTGCGCCGGAAGGAGCGGTGGCAACAACAGAGTTGGCGCCCCAAGTATTTGCAAGACCTGCAGCAGCGGTCTGGGTTGCAAGGACATTGCCGGCAGCGTCAACGAAGACGAGAGCGGCATAAGCGCCGGTACCGATTGTGCCGGGCATCTTGATGTCCATGAAGTTAGCAGTGTAGGTATTGCCTGCTGCCACGTCGAACAGGGGGCTCTTGACCCACTTGTCGCCCTTGGCTTCCTGGAAGAACAGGTTGTAGCCCTCGTAAACATCGAAATACTGCTTGTTACAAGCAGCTCTGATGTTGTTGGGCTGATAAGAGGTCCAGCCCTTGGGAATGAGGTTTGTTGCGGGCTTGCCCTGCGTATTGGTATAATCGTACTTGTCGTGCTCTTCGAACTTGTCGGAGAAGACGAGGTTGCCTGCGGGCTCGGAAGGCTCAGTAGCCTCGGTAGAAGGCTCAGTAGCCTCGGTGGAGGGCTCGGTGACCTCGGGAGCAGCGCCTTCTGTCTCGGTAACGACCATAGCGTCAACAACGTAGATCAAACTGGAGTCGCCGCTGTCGAAGAACAGCTGTGCGTTGACAGCGCCGGCAGGAGCAACTGCGGAGATGGTCTTTTCAGTCCAGTCTGCAACTGCGCAAGCAGGAGCCTTTGCGGCTTCGATCACAGCACCGTTTGCATCCAGGAACTGGATCTGTGCGCTGCCTGCATCAGCTGCGCCAGCAGGAGCGGTGTGCTGCTTTGCAAAGTAAGACAGCGTGTAGGTCTTACCGGCAGCAACAGCAAACTTGGGGCTGGTAGCGGTATCATTAGCGCCCTGGATCAGCAGAACGCGGGAGCCTTCGTACTTGTAGTCCTTGTCGCCCCAAGGCATAGCAGTCTTGGTCAGAGTCCAGGTCTGCTTGAAATCGGAAGCTTCAACATTCTCAGAGAAGACGACAACGCTCTCTTCAGAGGGGACCTCGGTGGAGGGCTCAGTAGCCTCTGTGGAGGGCTCTTCAGCAGCAAGTGCTTCGAAGACAAACAGGTTGTCAACGCCGAACTCAGGGCTGCCGACAGCGTCCTTAATGCCGAACTCAATGTGCAGAGCGACAGTGCCTGCGGGAGCAACAGCATCAAAGGAAGCCTTGGACCAAACCTGAGCGGTGGCGTCCTTCTTGATCTCGTTCTTAACAACGGCAAGTTCCTTGCCGTCAGCATCGACAAAGATCGCAGCAGCGTAGCCGCCGTAATTGTTGTCAGTGCCTGCGATGTAGTCCATCTCTTCGTATTCGATGGTGTAGGTGGCGCCTGCAACAGCGGGGATCGCTTCGGATCTGGTCCACTTGTCCTTATTGACCTGCAGGAACAGCATCTTGCCGTCCTTTGCGCCC
>JAZNNV010000120.1:0-23781 GCA_045580465.1 Faecousia sp. | reverse complement strand
CACCTACTACATCACCGGCGACAAGGCTGCTGAGATCGATGTTTCTCAGTACCTGCTCCGCTTCTACGCTGAGACAGTCGTTGATGAAGGTAACACCGGCACCGGCGATGACTTTGCTCTGATCCCCATTCTGGGCGTGATGGCAACCGTTACTGTCCTGGCAGTTCTGGTCATCTGCAAGCGCAAGCACTTCTGATAGTTCCAATACCCGCAAGGGCACTGCATTTGCAGTGCCCTTGCTTTGTACCGTGCAGCAAAGACAAATGTTTACCTGCTGCGGTGCGCTGAGGGCGTCCGCATCTGTTAGGCATAATGCACAAAATGCAAATGGCAATTTTATGGGAAATGTCGAAAATGATTTCGGTGACAGAAAATGACGAAATAAAGATGGAAAATCGAAAAGCACTGTGCTAAAATACACATATCCATGGGCTGATGTAGCCAAGGAAATTCAAGCAGGAGAGATCATTATGCGAAAAGAAAACCTTTTTATGCGTGGTCTGGCACTTTTGCTGTGCCTTGCTACGCTCGTAGGCTTCATGCCTGCGGGAATCTTTGCTGGCCTTCAGGTCAACGCAGTTGAAGCTGCTGATGCACCCGCCAATCTGGTGCAGAACGGCACCTTTGACACCAATGCAGATAACTGGAAAGTTACCAATGCACCGCAAACTAAGTTTGAGGTTGTTGACGGTGCAGCAAGCATTGCCTCTGAAACCGTCCGCGACGAAAACGGCGATATTGCTGTTGACGGTGACGGCAATAAGCTGAACAAGACATCTTTCTGCATGAAGCAGACTTTTGAAGCTGCTCAGCTGCAGAAGTACACCCTGAAGTTCCGTTACCAGCTGGTGTCCGGCAATGCCGCACATCCCTATGTTGGTCTGTGGTTCTTCAAGGGTGAGAATACCAATGCCAACAATGTTGGCGTCGTCAAGGCCACGCTCAGCGACAAGGTTGGCGAGTGGGTCGAAGTGACCCTGGAAACAATCGTTCCCGCCGGCGCTGACATCATCGAGATCCAGATGGGCACCAACAGCGGCGCCAATGCTGCATTCAAGGTTGACGATGTTTCTCTGACCGCCAGCGGCGAGAGCTACATTTTCAGTGAAAACTTTGAGAACTTCAACATTGGTGCGAATGGTAAGCCCAGCGCAGCAATGGGCGCTGTGGGCTGGACCGACAGCGACCCCAAGAACGGTACCCCCGTTGGCATTTACGGCGATTACTACCAGGGCAGCAACTCTCTGTTCTTCCAGGCTGATAATACCTGGGCACAGAGCCCTGCATTCGAGGTCAAGGCAGGCTATGCCTACACCGTCGAATACTATGCAATGAAGGTGCTGAACAACAAGGCCAGAACCGGCTACATGGAATTTGTCTTCCTGAACGAGAACGGCGCAGTGATCAGAACCAAGGACTCCATGGCTGGTATGACCTTCGGTGACTGGACCAAGGAAACTGTTGTTGCAGTCGCTCCCGAGGGCGCTGCAAAGGCATATCTGGTCTTCGGTGCTGATACCGCCAAGGGTACTTACGGTATCGACGCTATCACCGTTTCTGAAAGTGATAAGCCCGCTACCGGCGACGTTGAGACCACTGATCCCCCCGCAGACTCCTTCGGCTCTGCAACCCTGGTCAACGGCGACTTCGAGAAGGGCTTTGAAAACTGGAAGGGCACTACCCATCCCGGTGCAACCGCTACTGTCGTAACCGACGGCGCTTACAGCGGTCAGTCCCTCTCTTTCACCGCTCAGGCTACCGATACTGAGAAGGCAATTAACTTCTACTTCCAGGATCTGGACTGCACCGGCATGAAGGCTCTGGAGCTGAGCGTTATGTCCAAGGTCTCCAAGACGACCAGCGCCGGCAGCGCTTATATCGGCTTCTGGTTCTACGATGAGAAGGGCGATCTCGTTCCCGAGAATACTGCTTTCACCATTCCCATCGGCACAGCCAGCGATTGGACGAAGGACACCCTGATCCAGGCTGTTCCCACGGGTGCAGTTACCGCCCGCGTTGAGTTTGGTAACAACTCCGGCTACGAGGGTCTGTTCTACATGGTCGATAACATCAGCGTTACCGAGTATACCGGCCCTGCTGATAAGATCCAGCCCGCTACTCCCTCCAAGCCCTCCGGCGGTGGCGGTGGTGGCACCAAGTACCCCGCTGCGATCGTTGATCCCAGCCAGCTGAACAACTCCTTCGAGGAAGTTGACGAGACCGGCACGCCCGTGAACTGGAGACTGCCCGGCGACAAGAGCAAGTGGGCTATCGTGGAGACTGACGAGGCTCCTCAGGGCAAGAACGTCCTGCAGTTCAGCACCGATATGAGAGGCGGCTCTGTCCACAGTGCCCGTATCGCTATTGAGCCCGGCAAGACCTACGAGATGAAGATCATGGCGAAGGACATTGAAGGCGCCGGCGCCCGTCTGGGTATCTACGTCTACACTGCTGACGGCACCCGTCTGGACGATGCCTGTGTCGTCGTTACCACCAACGGCTCCGGCATGTGGAAGATGTATACCGCAGTCAGCGCAATGCCTGCAGAGGCAGCTGCCATCGAGTGCGAGGTCTGGTATGCAACCGGCTCTGTCGCAACTGTTTGGATCGACGCCATGGTGCTGCAGGAGTCTGAGCTCGTCCTTAAGCCCCCCTATGTTCCCACTCCCTATGAATACCCCACGGTTGAGGAGCTGCTTGAGAACGTTACCGACGTTTATCCCCGTATTTTCTTCACTCCTGAGGAAGCCAAGGAGATCAAGCTCCGCCGTTTCAACACCCTGAAGACCAAGTACGGCTGGACATGGAACAAGCAGTACACTACTCTGCTGGAAGCAGCTGACAATGCCTTTGATGTTAAAGAAGTCCGTGTTACCATGAACACCGGCAAGGCTGTCATGATGGACATCTGGGAAGACGTCAACTCCCAGAACAACCGCGACAAGTACTTGGCAGCCTCCTTCGATGATGACGGCACCAAGTTCGAAGAGCCCTACACCGGCTTCGGCTGTCTGATCCAGACCCAGCTTGCCACCATGATGAAGAACTGGTCTCTTGCCTACACCATGACCGGCAAGAAGATGTACTCCGAGCAAGCCATCAAGATGGCGATGAACATCGCCAGCTGGGAATGGTGGGTCGATAAGTACTGGGTCGATCAGAAGAACATCGATGCTGACGCATCCGTCGCATGGATGATGGAAGGCATGGTCGCTGTTTACGACATGTGCTACAATGAGATGACCGAGGAGCAGAGACACGCTATCGAGCGCTCCATCATCGAAAACGGCATCATCCCCCTGAGCAAGCAGGTTGCCCGCAATCCCATGAGCACCGTTAACGGTCACCTGATGATGGTCGGCGGTGTCCTCTCCGGCGCTGCCGTAGTCCTCAATGAGAACAACGCTGAGGAGATCTATCCCTACCTGTGCTCCGCTCTGCTGTGCATGCACAACGCACTGGATAACTATGCCTTCTCCGGCAACACCGAGGGTCACTACTACACCGACTTCGGTCTGAAGACCTTTATGCCCGGTGTCGGTCATCTGTACCGCGCCACCAAGATGGACGGCATTATCGACCACTACTTCCTGACCGACATTCTGCCCTACTGGACCATCATGTGGGCATCCAACCAGTCCGCAACCCACCCCAACTACTCTGACGGTTCTATCAATGCTTACATGAAGACCCCCATGGGTGTTCTGCAGAAGCTGACCAACGATCCGCTGATCGACGGCTTCCTGATCAACGCCGGCGGTGTCGGCACTGCCTTCGAAAACCTGGTCTACCTGAAGCCCGATCCCGCGCCCGAATACATCGATGACTACGCAGGCATTATTGAGGAATTCGGCTACGGCGCGCTGCGTACCGGCTTTGCTGAAAAGGATATGCTGCTGACCCTGAAGGCAAATGACTCCCATATGGGTCACAACCACTACGACCAGAACGGCATCCTGTTCGCCATCGGCGGCAGCTGGCTGATCCAGGACCCCGGCGCAGGCTCCTACTACTACCAGGACCGCTCCTTCTGGACCTCTGAAGGTCACTCCACCATCCTGATCGACGGCGCAGGTCAGTCCATCCAGGGTACCGGCGAGACCAAGCTGATCTTCAACAACAATCTGTACTCCTACATCATGGGCTCTGCTCCCAGAGCCTACGGCGAGGACTTTGACTCCGCAATGGCCACCAAGTTTGACCGTCACGCCATTCAGGTCAACCACGAGGATAAGGGCTACTACGTTATCATCGACGACCTGGCAGCTGACAAGAACCGTGTCTATACCTGGCAGATGTTCAACGGCTCCCGCGGCATCTTCTCCGTTGACGGCGAGGACGTCCCCGAGGAAACCTATGTCATGGGTAATATGGTCTCCATGCCCCTGGGCAAGAACGTTCTGAACCTGAACTTCATTGACGGTGACCAGCTCCAGATTGGTGACATGATCCATAAGTCCGGCGCACAGAATGCCGGTCTGACGCTGGTCGCACACAGTGCTGCCACCAAGGCACACCAGTTTATGACCGTCATCTCCACCGACTCCAACTCTCTGTCCAGCTTCATCAGCTTCTATGACATTCTGGCAAACAACCGTTCCACTGTTCCTGAGCACATCGTGGACGGCGAGATCAACTGGGACTCCAGTATGCCTCTGGGTCAGGAGATCATCAAGCCCAACATGATCGGCACCACGCCCTGCGTCTTCTTCCGTGGCAACAAGCCCGGTGACTGGCTCGAGGTCCCCTTCTTCATTGAAGACAGCGGTTCCTACGAGGTCAAGCTGACCATGGGTGTCTCCGACGGCTGCTGCACCATCAGTGCAACCTTCGATGATGAGCATACCATTGAGAACATTGACTGCTCCGGCCTGCCTGAGGACTTCATCGACATCGACTTCGGTGTTATGGAGCTGGAGGCTGGCTACCACAAGGTCCGTATGACAGTTACCGATAAGGGCTACGACGAAGACTACGAGCCCGGCTGGTACCTGATCAATGCAGGCGGCATCGACCTGATGCAGGTCGGCGTTGAAGTTCCCGAAGCAAACGATCTGGTCGTTACCGATGTCATCGACAATGACTCTGCAATCGCGGGTATGATCGAGTACGTCGACGGCAAGTTCGACTTCCTGATGTTCAACCGCACCACCGGCGGCGTCACGGTTGACAAGGTCATCACCGACGCAAAGCAGGCTTCCGTGCTGGGTCTGGTTGAAGGCGTGATCACCGAAGGCTTCGCAGCCACCGGCGCAACCGCTCTGAGCTACGACGGCAAGACCCTGTTCAATGCCGATAAGAAGGTGGACGTTGTCGCCTCCAACACCGGCTGGCAGGTCATCGCCACCGAGGCTGGTACCATCACCCTGAGCGCGATCGCTCCTGAGAATGATTACGTCATCACCGTTAACGGCGAGGCTGTTGATGCCAAGATCGAAGGCGGCGCACTGACCATCGCTCTGGCAGCGGGTGAGAACCATATCGTTGTTGCTGAGGAAGCTCCTGTTGAGGATCCCACCGATCCCACCGAGACTCAGGGCACCGAGGCTACCGATCCCACCGAGACTCAGCCCAGTGCTACTGAGCCCACCACTCCCGGTGAGCAGGATGGCAACGATGCAACTCTGTGGATCATCCTTGCTGTTGTTGCTGTGCTGGCAATCGGCGCAGCTGTGGCAATCGTGATCATCAAGAAGCGTAAGGCTGCATAATATTTCCACCCCGAAGTGGGCATCGCACAAGCGGTGCCCACTTCTTTTTGGCATATTACACAAAATAGGGGGGGTGGTTTGTATATTGTGACAAAAAGTTCGAAAAGAGAGGGAAAATGCAGGATGTTGGTTGCATTCCTGCGTAAATGATGATAAAATGACTCTATCTTTGTAAATTTCAACTTTTTCAGGAGATGATGCAAGATGAATGTGAAACTGATCCATCGTGCAACAGCATTGCTGCTTTGTGTCGCAATGCTTGCAGGCTTTGCGCCGGTGCTGTTGCCCGGCGTTGTGACGCAGGTCAATGCAGTCGAGAACAATAAGGCTGCCAATCTGATGGTCAACGGCGACTTTGAGGCTTCCGCCACGGAGCTGACCGGCTGGACGCCGATCAGCGGCGTCAAGAAGCTGTCCATTGCAACGGATATTTCCGGGAACACCACCAACGTGTTGAAGGCGGAGCAGGCTGCCGATTCCGGCAACATGGCTGTCATGAGCAGCGTGTTTGCAGTGGAAGCGGACAAGGAGTACGAGGTTTCGTTCTCCATCCTGCACGACATCACTGTCAACGAAAAGAACCAGTTTACTGCTTTCGTATTCTGGTACGGTGAAGGTGTGGATGTTACCGCATCCAACTATGGCACGACCTATTTGGGCGACCCTTCTAACGTGGTTATTCCCACTCCCAGCGGCAATTGGGAAGAGGCAAAGGCTGTTGTCACAGCACCCAAGGGTGCCACCAAGGCAATGATCCGCTTCACCATCAACAATAAGCACGCTCAGTGTGTCTATGTTGACAATGTCAGTGTTACTGAGGTTGCGGTCTCTGAGCCTACCAATCATGTTTATACGCAGAGCTTTGAATCTATTAAGGACTCCGGCTGGACCGCAAGCAACAACTTTAGCGGTGTGGCTGTGAATGTCTATCCCAGCTACTATGAGAGCAGCACTTCTTTGTTCTTACAGGCGAAGAATACATGGGCAAGAAGTCCCCTGTTCGATATTGAAGCAGGTGCTTCCTATGCGCTGACCTTCGTGACCCAGCGCCACAACGGCGACAGCCCCGCAGGCTATGGCCGTCTGGTCTTTGTGGATACATACGGCAGAGAAATCGGCGATACCGATGAGGGCATCGGCAAGGGTCCGCTGTTCTCCGGAAACAAGCAGGGCAACTGGTTTGCGGAAGCGCTTTGGGCAACCGCTCCTGCCGGCGCTGTCAAGGCATTTGTAGAGTTCGGTCGTGAGGCAACGGGCGGCGGCAACTATGGCATCGATAACATCGCTGTCTTCAAGAGCGACGAGCCGGTGGTTCCCGAGGTCCTGCCTACCGATCCCACCACACCCAGCACACCCAGCACACCCTCCGGTCCCTCTACACCCGCAGGTCCCGCAACCAATCTGCTCAACGGCGATTTTGAGAATGATCTCGCTGACTGGAAGGGCGGCTCTCAGGCAGGCGCAACCCATGCGTTTGTGACCGACGGCGCTTACAGCGGCAAGTCTATTCTGCTCACTGCAGACGCAACCGATACGGAAAAGGCAATCAATACCTTCACCCAGACGCTGCAGGTTGGCAAGATCAAGGCCTATAAGCTCTCTGTCATGTCCAAGCGTCTGACCGGCGATAAAACCGGCTACGTTGGCTTGTGGTTCTATGATGCAAACGGCAATCTGCTGCCCGACAGCAAAACTGCTTTCTCCATCAATATCGCAAGAACGACGAACTGGAGAGAGGACACCCTCATTCAGGCAGTCCCCGAGGGCGCTGCCACGGTGGTTCTCAAGTTTGGTAATCACTCCGCTTTGAAGGGCCTTTCCTACATGGTGGATAACATCAAGCTGGAAGAGTATACCGGCCCTGCCGATGCTATTCAGCCTGCTACCCCCGGCGGTAACGGTAACGGTGGCGGTGGCGGTATCATCTATGAAACCATCGATTTCAGCCAGCTGAATACCTCCTTTGAAGAGGTGAGTGCCTACGGTGCTCCCACGAACTGGCGCTTGCCCAGTGATAAAAGCTTGTGGTCGATCAAGACTCCTGCGGATGCTCCCTTTGGCAAGAACGTTCTGGAGTTTTCCACTGCAGGCAAGGGCGGTACTGTGCGCACCAACCCCGTTAAAGCGGAACCCGGTGTGACCTACGAGGTCAGACTGATGGCGAAGGATATTGTGGGCAGTGGCGCCCGTATCGGCATTTACATGTTCGATGCCGAAGGCAAACGTCTTGATGATTACTGTGTTGTCGTTCCTACAGACGGCTCCGGTAAGTGGAAGATCTATACCGCCGTTGGTGTTGCGCCTGAAAATGTCGCTACCATCGAGGCTTGGATCTGGTATTCCACGCAGGTAGAAGCTACTGTTCAGATTGACGGTCTGCAGATGCGGGAATCTGATGTTGTGGTCAAGCCGGATTATGTACCCGATCCCTATACACCTCCCACGACAGAGGAGCTGCTGGCAAACCTCAGCACCGAGTATCCCCGTGTGTTCTTTGATGGCAAGGAAGGCGCCAAGGAAGTCAAGCTGCGCCGCTTCAACTATTTGAAGACCAAATACGGCTTCTCCTGGAACGAGCAGTATAACTCTCTGTTGGACACCGCGGAAGCCTACTTGAGCGAGACCAAGGTCAGAGTCAGCATGAACACCGGCAAGTGGGTCATGATGGACATCTATCCCGTGCTGAAAGACCCCAGTGACCTTGATTACAGACAGATGTTCATCGAAAACAGTCTCGATGACAACGGTAAGCTCTTTACCAAGCCCTACACCGGCTTCGGTGCGCTGTTCACAGAGCCGCTGGCGGACAGAATGAGAGTTCTTTCTCTCGCTTATATCATGACCGGCAAGAAGATGTACGCAGAACGCGCCATCAGCTACGCTATGCAGGTTGCTGACTGGAAGGTCTGGGGCGATGAATATTGGCTGCAGGAAAAGGGTCTTAAGGCTGAAGCTTCCACCGGCTGGATGATGGCAGGTATGGTCGCAGTCTACGATATGTGCCACGACCAGATGACCGAGGAGCAAAGAGCCAAGCTGGAACGCAACATCATCGAACAGGGTTTGAAGCCTTTGAGCGAGGCGGCGAAGCCCATGAGTCTTGTCAATGGTCATCTGATGCAGCTGGGCGGTTTGCTCTCCGGCTGTGCGGCGGTCATGAATGAGGATAACATTGATGAGATCAAGCCGTATCTGGATGTTGCTCTCGGTTGGGCGCACAATGCGCTTTCCAACTTTGCGTACTCCGGCAATACGGAAGGTCACTACTACACCGACTTCGGTCTGGAGACCTTCGTTCCCGGTCTGGGTCATATGTACAGAGTGACCGGCCTTGAGGAACTGATCGACCATCCGTTCCTCTCTGAGATCCTTCCTTACTGGACCGTTATGTGGGCAGAAGGCGCCCATGGTACGCATCCCAACTATTCCGACGGCAGTGTGGGTACTTATATGAAGCTGCCTATGGCAGTGCTCTCCAAGCTGACAAGCAATCCGATCATTGACGGCTTCCTGATCAGCGCAGGCGGTACAGGTGATGTGTTTGAGAATATCGTTTACCTGAACCCCGATCCCAAGCCGAAGTATTTGTCTGACTACGTTGGTATTGTGGATGTCATCGGCTACGGTGTCCTGCGTACGGGCTTTGCAACCGATAGCATGATGCTGACGCTGAAGGCAAATGACTCCCAGATGGGTCATAACCACTACGACCAGAACTCCATCCAGCTCAATGTGGGTGGCAACTGGCTTATGAAAGACCCCGGTGCCGGCAGCTATTACAGCGGTGACCGCGCCTTCTGGACCAAGTCCGGTCACAGCACCATCATGGTGGATGACAATTCCCAGATGGTTATGGGCACGGCTTCCATCAAGAAGGTCTTCTCCAATGAACTTTATGGTTACATCATCGGCAGTGCCGCCCAAACCTACGGCAGTGACTACGACTCCGATATTCTGACAAAGTTTGATCGTCATGCGATCCAGGTCAACCACGCGGATAAGGGTTACTATATGATCATCGATGATCTTGCTTCCAGCAAGGAGCATGTCTATACATGGCATATGTACAACGGCACACGCGGAACCTTTGCGGTAGACGGCGTGGAAGTCCCGGAACGGGGAACAGCACAGGGCAACAGCGTTTCCGTTGCGCTGGGCAGAGATGTGCTGAACCTGAAGTTTGTGGACAGCGACAAGCTTGCCATTCAGGACTATGCACACTTGGCTGGCGGCAGTCTTGCCGGCTACGGCATTGCTGCAAGCAGTGCAGCCACTAAGGCACACCAGTTCATGACGCTGATCAGTACTGACTCCAACCCCAATGTCAACTTCATTGACTTTACTCGGATTCTGAACAATCGTAGCTTCACTGTTCCCGAGTATTTCGAAGAGGGCGACCTCAACTGGGACTCCAGTATGCCGCTTGGCCAGGAATCTGTGAAAATGGTTGCCACTGCCGGTGTCACAGCAGTTTTCTTCCGCGGCAACAAGGTCGGTGACTGGATCTCCTACCCCATCACCATTGAAGAGGATGGCACTTATGATGTCAGCCTTCAGATGGTCATCACCGACGGTGCCTGCCAGATCAAGGCATACCTGGATGATTACGAATCCGAGGTCATGGACTGCTCTGGTCTGCCCGTTACGACAGAGGAGCTGCCCTTCGGCGAGCTGGAGCTGACCGCGGGCGTGCATACTCTGAAGATCGAGGTCGTTGGACCGGGTCTTGATGAGGACTATGAGCCCGGCTGGTTCCTGATCGACGCAGTGGGTCTGAATATTGAGCGCCTTGGCGTTGAAACACCTCCTGCTAAGGACCTGTATGTCACGGAAACCTACGATACCGAGGAAGTGCTGGGCGCACTGGTCAACTACATCGATAACAAGTATGACCTTCTGATGTTCAACCGCGGCAGCGGTTCTGCAACCGCCGGCAAGCTGACCTCCGACGGTCAGCAGGCTTCCGTGCTGGGTCTGGTTGAAGGCGTGATCACCGAAGGCTTCGCAGCCACCGGCGCAACCGCTCTGAGCTACGACGGCAAGACACTGTTCACTGCTGATAAGAAGGTCGACGTGGTCGCCTCCGGCACCGGTTGGCAGGTGGTTGCCACTGAGGCTGGTACCATTACCCTGAGCGCTGTCGCTCCCGAAGACGATTACGTCATCGTTGTGAACGGTAAGGCTGTTGATGCCAAGATCGAAAACGGCGCTCTGACCATCGCTCTGGCAGAGGGCGAGAACCACATCGTTGTTGCTGAGGAAGCTCCTGTTGAGGATCCCACCGATCCCACTCAGGGTACCGAGGCTACTGATCCCACTGATCCCGGTGCAACCGAGCCCACCACTCCCGGTGAGCAGGACGGCAACGATGCCACCTTGTGGATCGTGATCGCTGTGGTCGTAGTTGTGCTGGCTGGCGCAGCAGTAGCAGTTGTTCTGTTCCTCAAGAAGCGTAAGGCTGCAGAAAAGGCTGAATAATTCATTCCATGCAAGGGCACCGCAACTGCGGTGCCCTTGTTTATTTTCTCTTGCAAACACAGCTGCGCTGCGGTATAATAAAAAAGTGAAGAGGTGTTATGCAATGAAGATTTGGTCGCATTTTTGTACGATAACCCACCATCGCATGCTGGTGCTTGCCGGATGCTTTCGCGTGGGTCTTTATTGGCAGGGCTTGACCCATGACCTGTCGAAATATTCTCCCACGGAATTTCTGATCGGCGCCCGTTATTATCAGGGTGACCGCAGCCCCAATGCGGCGGAGCGTCAGGACAAGGGTTATTCCGAGGCGTGGATGCACCACAAGGGACGCACCCGCCACCATTACGAATACTGGACAGACATGAATCCGCTGACCCGCTGCTATGAGTCTGTGCAGATGCCCCGCCGGTATCTGGTGGAGCAGATCATGGATCGCCGCGCCGCCTGCATCGTCTATCAGGGCAAGGACTACAAGGACGACTCAGCGTTGATCTACTTTATGAGAAGCCGGGAGCGACAGCTGATGCATCCCGAGAATTGCCGGCAGGTGGAATTTTTGCTGGATATGCTGGCAAAGCAGGGTGAAAAGGCGACGTTTTCCTACATCAAAAATCATGTTTTGCGTGGCGACCCGTTTCCTTGGGAAGGGGAGGAATAAAAGCCGGATCGGTGGGCAAACTGCAGTTGTCAGGAAAAATTTCTGAAAAAGGAAAAATTTGCTTGACTTTTTCGCAAAGATGCGTATAATAAGGATGTTCACGTTATCACGTGCAACGTATAGAGGATTTGTGTAACGGTAGCACACCGGACTCTGACTCCGTTTGCGGGGGTTCGAATCCCTCATCCTCTGCCAAAAAATGCAGATACCCTTTTGGGTATCTGCATTTTTTTATCATCGGATGGGATTCGAACCGATTTAAATGCAACAGTCCGGGGGACTGTTGCTTACCGCCGGCTGGACGGCGGTAACTCCTTAATTTTTGCCTGAAGGGCAAAAATGCAAATCGAATCCCTCATCCGCTGTTATAAATGGCATTTTTTAGATAGCGGTTTATTTTTGCTGAAAATCGAGGGGTAGATTTTGGGGAAGAAACACGTTATAATGGATTACAAGGCAGATAATGTATTGACCACACCGTTGATTAAAGCGAGGAGGAAAATTATGACCAAGAAAAAATGGATCATTATCGGAATTGCTGCGGCGTTGTTGCTTCTGTTGCTTCTGCTGCTATGCATCCGAAAGCCTGTTTTCTCTGCCGATGTAGATCAGATTGTTTTGAAAACCTATTCACATTCTCACACACCGGGCAATACAGAGGTTGTACTGAATCCCGAAGAAGCCCAGAAGGTAATTCTTTTGTATAATTTTAGAGGTATTGGGGGGAAAATTACCAGCGAACCGTGCTGTGACTCCTATTGGTTGGAAATCTGTTTCACGGATGGCTCTCAGATCCGGATCGCCGAATGTAATAATAAAGATAAGCTGCATATTACCCCTGTTTCCGGCGAACGATATTGTACTCGCAGTAAGGCATTGGTCGACTTTATTCACGAGCTGATCGAGCAATATGATATGGTTTGCGATTAGGTACACACCTTTTGCACAAATGATAATTAAAGCTGCACCGAAACACCACCCGTTTGGGTGGTGTTTTTCGTTGGCAGAAAATCGCCCTCCAACCTCTGCTTGCATTTCCTGTCGATGGGTGGTACAATCTCCTTAAAGAAAGGGAGGCGAAATGCCCATGGGTATCCGAAACAAAATTGCCCAGTATCGGGAATATCAAAAAGGCGTCAGCCACTGCACCTTCAACCCGGAGGGACCGGGCGTGGTGCGGATCCATTTGATTCCGCCCAAGTTCCGCCTTTTCCGTTCCGGCGCTTACGTTGTGATCCTGAACGGCTACTATCTGCTGCCGCTGGGTTATTCATGGGCGCTGATCCTGTCGAATTTTATGCAGGAAGTGAACAAATTTGACGGAAAGCCCATCACAGAGGCAGACGAAGAGAAGATCGTTAAAAACACCGTTCGCAATGTCCGTAAAGTGTACCCCACCGTCCCGTCAGAGGACATTGAGGAGGATTTGGAGGAGCTGCTTGACGTTCTCTTTGCCGTCGCAAGGGGAGATGACCCGGAAGCACAGATCGAGAAGCTCTCCATCCGCGCCTATCGGGATAATATGACCGCACCCCATCGGATGGATCTGATGGTCAGCGCCATGACGGACAGCTGCGGCAAATGGCAGTGCAATCAGAAGTGCGTTTTCTGTTATGCCGCAGGGCAGGCGATGGGCAAAACCGACGAAATGACCACCGGGCAGTGGAAGCAGGCGATCGACCGTCTGGAGGCTGCCCGCGTGCCGATGGTGACCTTTACCGGCGGCGAGCCTACTCAGCGCGCCGACATTGCCGAGCTGGTGGGATATGCCAAGCGGATGGTGACCAGATTGAACACCAACGGTGTCAATCTCACCCGGGATTTGGTGGAGCGGCTGAAAGCGGCAGGGCTGGACAGTGTGCAGGTGACGCTCTACTCTCACGATGAAGCTGTCCACAATGCCTTGGTCGGAAGCCTGCATCACGCAGATACTGTTCAGGGCATCCGCAATGCGGTGGCAGCAGGTCTGGACATCAGCATCAATACCCCTTTGTGCAAAAAGAATGCCGATTACCTGCAAACCTTGGAATTTATTCATTCTTTGGATGTTCGGTTTGTGACAGTCAGCGGCTTGATCTGCACCGGCATGGCGGGCATCAATCACGGGGAGTACGACCTCGCTTCCGACGAGCTGTTTGAGATCGTCAAGTCCGCAAAAGAATTTTGCAACACCCACGAAATGGAGATCGATTTTACATCCCCTGGCTTGATCGAAGCGGAAAAGCTGGACAGCCTTGGAATGAATGTACCCATGTGCGGCGCTGCCTTGAGCAATATGGCGATCGCCCCGGATGGCAACGTTGTGCCTTGCCAAAGCTGGCTGGGCGCGGATGCCGCCCTCGGCAATATCCTGACCGATCCGTTTAAGCGGATCTGGAAGCATCCGCTGTGCCGTCAGCTTCGGAATATGTCCGAGGAGCAGGCACTGGGCTGTCCCTTCCGGACACAGAAAGGCGGTGACCGGGCATGAAAAAGGGTCGTGTAAACGCAAAGTACGAAGACAAGTACATCAAATCCAATCGGACGTTCCCGGTTAGCAATACGATCTTTCTTGTGATCATCATTGCAGTTCAGATCGGTCTGATCATCTTGGGCATCTGTTATCAGCCGGAGCCACAGGATCTGATCCATCAGTATGATGTGACCGTGCAGCCGCTGGAGGATGGCAGCCTTGATATTGAATACCACTTGGTGTGGGAGGCTCTGGACACATCCGAGAAGCTGACTTGGGTGGAGATCGGCATGGCAAACGAGAATTTCTCCGTTTACTCCGATTCCGTTACCTCTAATATCAACACCTACAGCAAATACACCGACGAGGGCTATGTCTCCCTGCGGCTTGACTTCAAAAGGGCATACTACGGCGGCGATGTGATCGATTTTTCCTTCAAGATCAATCAAAAGGACATGCTCTGCAAAAACGAAAGCGGTTATTTCTATGAGTTTGTTCCCTGCTGGTTCAATGCCATTCAGGTGGAGCGCTATGAGTTTCTGTGGATCACGGATGGCTCGATCGACTATGCCAAGCGGGGTAGCCTTTCCTACGGTGAATACAGCAAAATGACCGTCCAGTACGGCATGAACGAGTTTGACGGATGCCAGACGGTTGCATACTACCCCTTTGACGATGCGGGCGCATACAACAGCCTGCAGGAGGACAAGACCGCTATCGTCGTATTGTGCTGCCTTGGTGCTGCGCTGCTGATCTTGGCGGAGGTGTACATTGTAGACTCCTATGTATCCTACGGACGGGGCAGAGGCTTCCTGACGGGACATGGCTATCATGTCCACACCTACGGAAGATCCAATCCCTATTACGTCCGGGCGAGAGACCGCTATAATGCGACCCACGCACGCAGCCCCGGCGGTCGCAGCGGCGGCTGTGCCTGCGCCTGCGCTTGTGCTTGTGCCGGTGGCGGTCGTGCAGGCTGCAGCCAAAAGGACGGCTATGCTGTTTCTGCCCATCGTAGTAAGAAATAAATAAGTGTCGCTGTTTCAGACGCGTTCTGCTATCATGTAGAATTGCGGAGAGGAGAGAAAAAGATGACTTTCACGCAATGGTTATTTGGCGGTATTGACAATCCCTTCAAGGCAGGGCAGTGGGGACCGCTGCATATCGCGGTGATGCTGATCTGTGTTGCGCTGATCCTGACCTTCCATTATACCGCAAAGAAATCCCGGAACCCGGAGAAGTTCAAGAAAAGTATTATATACACCCTGTTGTCTATCAGTGTGTTCTTTGAGGTCATGCTTCGATTTATGTATTTCATGAAGCTGTATTACTTCCACCACCCGGAAATGGAGGGGCTTACGCCTCTGGATATTCTCCTGCCGAAGCCTTGGTGTCAGATCTCCACATGGCTGCTGATGACCTCTGTTTTTGTGAAAAAGCCCTTTTATTATAATTTGGCATGCCATTCGGCGCTTTTGTCAGCGGTGGTCTTTTTTATTTATCCCGGCGTGGGCTTTAACAATGTATACCTTTTGTTTGAAAACTGGTATTCCATCTGTACCCATGCGCTGCTGCTGACCACATCTGTCACGTTGATCTGCTTCAAGTTTGCGGATTTCCGCTATAAACATCTTTGGAAAGAGATGATCGGTCTTGCGCTGATCTTTGTGTATGGTCTGCTTCAGATCTACGTACTGAAGGTTCACGCTGATCCGATGTATTTCATGCCGGACGGTGACATTCAGGCGGGCATCCTCGGGATCGATTACGGCTGGTATCTTGCCGGATATATTGCGGTGATCCTGACTTACATCAATGTCACATATCTTATAGGCGACCGGGAAAACGTAAAGCGCTTTTTGGCGAAGAGAAAAGGCGTTGAGTATTCTCTACAGGAATGAAAATGGCGCCCATACCGAACGCAGTACAATTTTGGCGGAAACGATAAGTTTAGGAGGGGTATTATGGCGAAAAATGCACGAATTGTTCTGGCGGCATTTGGCAAGAATGTGAATCAGGAATGCAAGGAACTCGAGGAAATGTTTGAGAACCGTCTGAACGTGTTTGAACCAATCTTTTCTACGGAGGATCAATATGCTCCGTCGGTGCAGGTGTGGGTTCGGGAAAAAGCGGGTCTTTTTACAGCCGCCGGCTTTCCTGTTGAATCCGGGGTGCCAACCTTCGTAATCCTTTTCAAGAGCGAGGATTATCTGGTGGATCTGTTCATAAATGCGCTCAGAAAAAAGAAGGTCTATGTTTTTCCGATTGAGGTTGCGCCCGGAGGGGCGACTGATGCATTTTTTATGCTGTCTTCTTTTCTGGGGTCTGTCCGGGCATTCTATCCCACAGTTTTGGATAATGTACGTACTATGCGTCATTTCTTTGAACTGCTAACCACGTTGGAGCTGGAGCTGAGTGATCGGGTGAACGATCTTGATGAATGCTACAAAAATATTGTGCGCATTCAACTGATCAGGGCTGTTGCTGAGCACATTGGCTATCAAGATTTGCCCTATGCCGAAGAGATGTTTCCGGAAGTGGCAAGACAGATGCTCAAGAAAATTGATACGACTGTACAGTTTTTCCTGAACAGCAATGAACAATGGGAATTTTGCCATCAGCTTATGGCGGCTTCCCACTGCACCGGGCTCTGGTTTGAACAAAGCTTCATGCAATCAATGCACAGGTTCGAGGATGCGAGTCGCACGATTTTTGTTGCGGGGGATGACGAGGAAGAGGTTGTCACCAATTCCCGTCAGTGCTATGACCCTTCTGAAGAAGCCTTTACTTTCACGGAGGCGGCACCGCCCACATGCGTGTCCATAGATGAGGAAGAGAATGAAGACAAAGCGCTTTGCGCATCTGCAGTGCAGTTTTCTGCCGTTTTTCCCAGAAAGCTGGAAAAGGGTGACTATGCGCTGATTGACATTTACATGTATGAAGAGGCGTTCAAGTCTGTTGTGGAACAAGCGCTTGCTGAGGCGGATCAGCCCTCGAAAGCCACTACATCAGGGTTTGTGGATGTGCAGAAGAAAGCACGTGTCAAAGTGGAGCTGCGGTCGCCGGATCTGGAAATTGACGACAACGTCAGTGAATGTGTCTGGAACGGACGCTATCAGAGATTTTCCTTTGATGTTTCTGTGCCGGAGGATTATGCCAAAAAGAAGGTGCTGTTCACAGCAAACGTCTATATCAACGACGTTATTGCGACGAAACTGAAGTTCCTTGCTGATTGCGAAGTCGCAGCGCAGCCGATGCAGATTGAACGTGTGAATATAACGCATGCGTTTGTTTCTTACGCAAGTCAGGATCGGGATACGGTCAGTATGATCGTGCAGGGAATTCGCAAGGCACGCCCGGATCTTCAGGTGTTCTTTGACGTGGAAACTCTTCGTAGCGGTGAAAGCTGGGGAGAAGAGCTTAAAAAGAACATAGACACTGCAGATGTACTGTTCCTTTGTTGGTCCCACCATGCGAAACAATCGCGGTGGGTCAATTATGAGTGGCGATATGCATATGACAGCAAGGGACTGGAGTTTATTGAGCCAATTCCGCTGGAGAATCCTGCAAGTTGTCCGCCTCCTGAAGAACTCAGCAGTAAACATTTTAATGACCTGATGCTATACATCCGCAAATAATCTTGTCTTTTGCGCAAATCGCCCGACGGCAAAGCTGTCGGGCGGTTTTTCTTTACAAATGGGCGTTCCTTTGTTATGATACTTCTATATACGCACAGGAGGGGACTATGGAAAAACTGGAAAAACGATACGGACTGCCAACTGCGATCTGCATGGTCGTGGGTACGGTCATTGGCTCCGGCGTGTTTTTTAAGGCGCAGAATGTTCTTTCTGCCACCGGCGGTAATATGCCGCTTGGCATTTTGGCGTGGGTCATCACTGGCCTTTTGATGATCGTATGCGCTGTACAGTTCGCGATGATGGCGACGAAATATGAGAAGGTCTGCGGTGTTGTGGACTATGCCGAAGCCGCCTGCGGAAAATCCTACGGCTTTTATATTGCGTGGTTTTTGGTCAACATCTATTATCCCGGCATGACGGCTGTTCTTGCGTGGGTGTCTGCCCGATACTTCGGTGTGATCTTGGGCTGGAGCATGGTCGGCTCCGAGGTTCTGCTGCTGGCGGGCTTCTTCCTGATCGCGTCCTACACCCTGAATGCGTTCTCTCCCAAGCTGGCGGGTACATTTCAGGTCAGCGCCACGGTCATCAAGATGATCCCCATCTGCCTGATGGCGATCGTCGGCACCATCGTTGGCTTTGCCAACGGAACGCTGACCCACAACTTTACCCACATGGTGACGGAAACGGTCGGCGGCAGCGGAACGGGACTTTTCGCGGCAATCGTTGCCAGCGTTTTTGCCTATGAAGGTTGGATCGTGGCAACTTCCATCAACGCAGAGCTGAAGAACGCAAAGAAGAATCTGCCCATCGCGCTGGTCGTCGGATCTTTGATCGTGGTTGCGGCTTACGTGCTGTACTACATCGGCGTTGCCGGCGGCGCGACCAATGAGGTGCTGATCCAAGAGGGCGCGACAACGGCGTTTACAAACATCTTCGGCTCGGTGGGTGGCATGCTGCTGAATATCTGCATCGTGATCTCCTGCCTCGGTACGCTGAACGGCTTGATGGTCGCGACGACCCGCGGCATGTACGTCATCGCCAGCCGCAACGAAGGACCGAAGCAGGAGCTGTTCCGGCAGATCGATAAAAGCACCAACATGGTGACCAATTCCGCTGTTTGGGGCTTGTTTGCCTGCAGCTTGTGGCTGGTGTACTTCTATGGCGCGAATCTGACGGAAAAGGGCTGGTTCGGCTACTTCAACTTCGACTCCTCCGAGCTGCCCATCATTACCATCTATGCCCTTTATATCCCGATCTTTATCTGTTGGATGGTCAAGGAAAAAGAACTGGGCTTCTTTAAGAGATTTCTGCTGCCCGGCATGGCGATCCTCTCTTGCGTGAGTATGATCCTTGCGGCGGTTTATGCCCACGGTATCACTCCGTACCTGCAGGCGCAGGAGCGGGGGGAGTTCTCCTTCCCGGTGCTGTTTTATCTTGTTGTGTTTGCGGCGATCATGGGCATTGGCGCAATCCTTAAAAATCCAAGAAAGAAAGAGAAGTAAACGATGGACACTTACAAAATAATCGCGCAGGCGATCGGCTTTGTTGCGATGGCATTCAACATCATTTCCTATCAGGGAAAAAAGCAGAGTACAGTCATTCTGCTGCAGCTGTTCGGTGGAACGCTGTTTGCGGTCAACTATCTGATGCTGGGCGCGACGGTAGGCGGTGTTCTGAACATCATCGGCGCGGTGCGCGCCATCGTGTTTCTCTTTAAGGATCGGCTGAAGACGGACAGACTTCCGTGGCTGATCGGATTTATTGCATCGTACCTTGTGATCTATGTTCTGAATTTCACGGTCTTCGGCAAGGAGCTCAATGCACGCAACCTGATCGTTGAGATCCTGCCTGTTATCGGCATGGTGTCGCTGACCATCGGCTATCGGTTGAAGAAAGCGGGCGATGTCAGAAAGTTCGGTTTGATCAGCTCACCTGCGTGGCTGACCTACAATATCATCGTCGGCTCGTGGGGCGCGACCCTCTGCGAGATCATCACCCTTGGCTCGATCCTGCTGGGTATGTTCCGGCACGACAGAACAAAAGAATAAAAAGACAGCCGCATTGCAAGCAATGCGGCTGTTGTTTGTTTTCAGGAGACGCGCACAGCCATGATGACCAGGCGCCCGTCGTTAAGGGTGTATTCGCAGGTGGACAGGCACAGCAGCTTGTCGCCGTACTGCGGAGTGATGCCGGTGTCATAGAGGGCACGACCCACATAGGCATTTTCGCCGGTGAAGGCGGCACCCTTGATATCCGCAATGAACTTATCAAAGTCTTCGGCGCTGGCAAAATCATTGAGACGGTGATAGGGATAACCGTAAGGGTTATCGTTCTTGTCCCGCTGGATTCCGCTGGTGAGGAAAACGGCGAAGATCTGATAGGTGTGGCGCTCGTAAAGGGTATCAAAGGTGAAATACTGGTTCTGCTCCCAGTAGGATTTTGTCTGATACTTGTAGAGACGACCGAACATGCTGCCGGTCTTCATGGCGTGACCGTAGATGACCACGTTGTCCGAGGGACGGAAAACATCGCAGTTTTCCCGGACGTAGAGGCAACCGGTCTCGTTGTCCTGCTTGTAGAAATCCCGGTACAGATAGAAGTCGCGGCTGTTCGGTGTCTGCGTGACCGGGTAGTCGATCTTCAGCTGGGGGATCTGGATCCAGCCCACCAAGTCGCTGTTCAGCTCGTAGATCGCTTTCATCTCCGGCAGCATCACCTGCGGACGTGTCTCACCGGGGGTGGTGGGAACTTCGCCGGAGGGCAGGGTGGGATCAGTGGGGTCGTAGCCGCCGGTCGCCTGCTGGTGAAGGCTGGCAAGCTGATCGTATTGATCCTGTGCGCCCAACGTACTCGTAAAGTATTTGCCGAGATAGACGGCGCACAGCAGGAAGACAGAGGCGAAGATCAGAATCAGGCCGTAATAAGTGAGCTTGGTACGCTTCCGTTCAGGCTCCGGCTCTTCCTGCGGCTCCTCTTCGGGAGGATCTTCGTCGACAGGTGTATCGCCGTCGTCCTGCGGGTCGGTTTCACCCAAAAGCGCATTCAGCTGTTCAATAGAAAAATCATCGAGTTCCTCCGTCTCATCCATCGGCTCTTCCAGAAACGCGGTGAGCGCATCGGCAGGCTGAGGAGCAGACTCGGGTGCGGCGCTTTCCTGCTCAGGTGCATCGACGCTTGCGTGGTCATCGGTAGGACCTTTCAAAAGCATAGCGATTTCTTCATCGGAAAGCTCGGCGGACTCGAAAGAGGGGAAGTTGAATTCCAACACCGGATCGGATTCCTCCTTTGCATAAGGTTCTTATCATGATAACAGATTTCCGTGAAAAAGTAAAGCTTTTCTATTCCGGGACAAATGACCCGGTGCGATGACTTGACTAATGTGGCGGTTTTGCTATAATAACTGCATCATTATGATTGCGGAGCATCAACATGGAACTCAATGACATTTATGATAAAAACCGAAATCGCACCGGCCGCCTGCACAGACGGGGTGATATTTGGAACGACGGGGAATACGGCATGGTGGTGTGCGTGTGGGTGTACGACGGCGCAGGCAAGCTTCTGCTGACCCGCCGCGCGCCTGAAAAGAGCTTCGGTGGCACGTGGGAAAATTCCGGCGGCGCGGCGCAGGCAGGGGAGACCAGCTTGCAGGCAATCGTCCGGGAGCTTTTTGAAGAGACCGGCATCCATAAAGAAGAATCGGATTTTGAGTACCTGCGTACAACATGGGATACCCATCTGTTCTTTGATCACTACTGCGTGCAGGCAAATGTTCCGCTGGAGCAGATCGTGCTTCAGCCGGGGGAAACGGATGATGCAAAGTGGGTGTGGCTGGATGAAGTACACGGGATTATCGACCGCGGGGAGATGTGCAGCGTCATCGCTCAGGAGTTTCTGTCATTGGAGGCAGAGCTGAGAAGGCGGCAGAATGCATAAAAACAACCGTTCTTTTTAGATAAAATGACGAACGGATTTCTCTTGCAATCCGATGTCGTTTTGAGTTATAATGAAAAAAAGCGTTTTTGGTGTCCGGCGAAACGCTTTGCTGCCGGATCTGAAGATGCTTCTTTTTTGTTCACAAAAAGGAGGAAATCAATCATGTTTGAAATCAATCATATGCCCTTCCGCCGTGGCAAGGTGCCGCTTCGTGCAGCCCAGGGTCACTTTGCGACCAGCCACAGCCACATCAATTATTACATTGATATTACTTACAATAAGACCCGCTTGAGTGAGGCGAAGGAAACGGCAAGAGAGCTGGTTTCTCACTTTATCAATAATACACCCGTGGATACCATTCTGTGCCTTGATGATACTGCTGTCATCGGCGCGTGGGTCGCTGAGGAGCTGACCAAGACAGGCTTCATGACCATCAATGCCCACCAGACCATCTATGTTGTGACGCCGGAAATGAGCAATGGCAACTCTATGATGATTTTGCGCGACAACATTCAGCACATGGTTCGCAACAAGCACGTTCTGATCCTGATGGCATCCTGCACCACCGGCGTTACGGCAAAGCGCGCCATTGAGGCGATCACCTACTACGGCGGCAATGTGGCAGGTGTCGCTGCGATCTATCGCGCGGTGGACGAGGTGGAGGGCTACCCGGTGCGTTCCGTCTACAGTGTCAGCGACCTGCCGGATTACGAGAGCTGGGATTATAAGGAATGCCCCCTCTGCAAGAAGGGCGTCAAGCTGGACGCGCTGATCAATACCCACGGCTATTCGTTGTTGTAAATCCATAAAGCAACCCCGTGTTCCGTTTTGATGGAACACGGGGTGTTTGCTTGAAAAGCTGAAAGGCTCCCTTGTGTAAAGGGAGCTGGATTTTTCTTCGCGTAAGCGGAGAAAAAGACTGAGGGATTGACAACCCCTCCGGGCAAAATCGGAGATTTTGCCCACCTCCCCTTACACAGGGGAGGCTTTTCCCGCGTTAACGTAAAAAAACAATAAAAAAATGAGGCGCAACGCCTCAAAAATGAAAAAATTGCATTGACAAATGCAACCAAGGTGTGATAGAATGGTCTTCCATAATGTGATATTATGCCCTAGTGTGCCATTCGTCCCCACTATGGACATAGTACCACAGAAACTGGCGGGTGTCAAGCACCAATAATAGCAAATTTATCAGTACACCCGGGCGTATCAAAGTAAGCAACACATCATTCCGGCGAAAGCCGAAAGAAAGGCTGTGATGATCCATATGGAAATGGTCAAGGACGTAATGTTCGGAAAGACCGTGCGTAAGTCCTACGCAAAGTACGAAGAGATCCTCGAGACTCCCAACATGCTGAAGATCCAGAAGGACTCCTACCAGTGGTTCCTCGAAGAGGGACTGCGTGAGGTGTTCAAGGATGTCGGCACCATCACTGACTTCTCCGGTAAACTGGAGCTCAGCTTCCTGGATTACTCCATGGACGAGAAACCCAAGTATACCATCGAGGAGTGCAAGGAGCGGGACGCTACCTATGCAAAGCCCATCAAGGTGCGTGTCCGTCTGCGCAACACGGAGACCGATGAGATCAAGGAACAGGACATCTTCATGGGAGATTTCCCGATCATGACCAACGGCGGCACCTTCGTCATCAATGGCGCAGAGCGTGTTATCGTTTCTCAGATCGTTCGTTCTCCCGGTATGTACTACGGCCACGAGGTGGACAAGGCGGATCAGCATACCTATACCGCCACCGTCATCCCTTACCGTGGCGCATGGCTGGAGTACGAGACGGATAACTCCAACGTGTTCTGGGTCCGTATTGACAAGAACCGTAAGTTACCCGTTACCAGCCTGATTCGTGCCATGAAGTCGGATCGTAGCCATGTCGTTCTGTGAGCCAAGGAGTT
>JAZNNV010000119.1:0-8209 GCA_045580465.1 Faecousia sp. | reverse complement strand
CATGGCGATCTGCGGGCTGTGTGCCGTTGTGGTGCTGCCGGTTTTTGTGATTTTTGTCATGTCCTTTGCCTTCCCCGGTGCCATTGAAAAGGAGACCATATTCAGCGAAAAAACAGCAAAGCTTCTGAAAGTCATCGGCGTTCTTTTGGTGGCGGATTGTGCGCTCCTTTGTGTAATGCTGACGGTGCTGCTGGTTTTGGATGCTTCGTGGCTTCTGGTCGCGCCGTTCATTTTTATCGGCGTGCTTGGAATTACAGTTGGCTGCATGCTTTTGGTGCTTTCGAAGTATGTCAAGCACGCCGCCGCGCTCAAGGAGGAGGCTGACTGTACCTTATGATCGTATTTAACATTGATGTGATGCTGGCAAAGCGAAAAATGAGCCTCGGCACGCTGGCTGAAAAGGTCGGCTTTACCAATGCGAACGTATCGCTTCTGAAAAACGGCAAGATCAAGGCACTCAAAATCTCGACCCTTGACACGCTGTGCCGTGTTCTCGAATGTCAGCCTGCGGATCTCTTGGAATATATTGCAGACGAGGTCGCGGAAGATGATGTATGATGTGGCGATCGTGGGCGCAGGACCAGCCGGTGCGATTTTTGCCAAGACTCTTGCCGAGCGTTGCCCGGATCTGAAGCTTCTGCTTATCGATGGGCAGACAGAGGAACATAAAAAGGTCTGCGGTGGTCTGCTTGCGCCGGATGCCCAGGAGGTGCTCGCAAAATTCGGTCTGACACTTCCCAAGGATATTCTGGAAGATCCCCAGATCTTCGCGGTGGATACCGTGGATCTGGTGTCACGGCAGAACCGCTGTTATCGTCGCCATTATCTGAATATGAACCGCTATGCCTTTGACAAATGGCTGCTGTCTCTCGTGCCGGAGCATGTCAGATTCGTGCAGGGACGTTGTTTGGGGATCGAGCGGGAAGGGGATTGCTACATCCTGAAGCTGAAAAAGCCCTTTGGTATGTGCCATGTGCAGGCGGCAGCGGTGGTGGGGGCAGACGGTGCCTCCTCTGTTGTGCGCAGAAGCCTGTTTGGTGCGTTGCCCTACCAGTATGTCTCCATTCAGAAGTGGTACGAAACAAGCGCGGCGATCCCGCCCTATTCCTGCATTTTCGATGCCAAGACCAGCGACAGCTGCTCGTGGACCATCCGCAAGGGAAGCTATGCGGTGTTCGGCGGTGCGTACAAGCGGGAGGGCTGCCGTCAGGCATTTGAAGAACAGAAGACACGATTCGAAAAGCGCATCGGGCATAAGCTGGGTGACCCGGTGAAGACGGAAGCCTGCCTTTTGACCAGTCCTCGGAAATTCTCGGATTTCGTGATCGGAGAGGATCAAGCCTACCTTGTGGGCGAGGCAGCAGGTCTGATCAGCGCAAGCTCCTTTGAGGGCATCAGCAGTGCGATGCGCAGCGGCAAGCTGCTGGCAGAGGCGTTTGCGCAGGGGAGCAGTCACCGCCAGATCCAGAAGCTGTATCGGAAAAAGACCCTGCCGCTGCGGCTCAAGCTGTTTTTCAAGATCTTCAAAATGCGCATCCTTTGTAATCCCATGCTGCGCTTTTTGATCATGAAAAGCGGTATTCAAAGCGTAAGGAGATACGAAACAGAAGCCAAATGAGGTCATTTGATTGTACCCGGTCTGTTCGGGCGTGTGCTGAATTGCTTCTTTGACAGCTTGCGCTATTTTCTCCATGAGAGGCATAAGAAATGGTACAAAACTGCGTGGAATGCTGCGAAAATGGAGGCGATCGTGATCGCAGCTTTGCTTGCGGCAGGGCGCGTGATCTGGGCGCTTTTTCAGTGAAGGGGGCGCGGAATGAAAAGCAGGAGAATAATTGCGGTGTTTTTGTGTGTCTTGCTGATCCTCTTTGCCGGCTGCGATGCATCGGGGCGGGATTACAAGGACGACCTGATCGTCCCGCTGGAGGGCGATGAAAGGCTGATCATCCGGGAGTGGTCGTTTCTGTTGGGAAGCGGCGCGGAGATCTATTATCAGCATGGCGATCAAAATCCCGTTCTCTTGGGTCAGACCAGCGGCGGTGACGACGGGGCTTGCCCCTATTCCCTTGGACAATACGAGATCCTATACGGGGGGAATACAGTTTCAATAAAATGGCTCTTCGAGGACGGAATTTGGCACAGCAAAACCTTTGAATTGCCCACTTAAAATCATAAAGTCCAACGGCAGATGCCGTTGGACTTGTCTTTTCGTGTGAAAGCTGTTATAATGGTAAAAAATCTCATTATTTGGGGAGGCGTTATCATGAAGAAAAATCCTTTCTCCTGCGGGCTGATACTTATTTTGTGTCTTTGCCTGCTGGTTGGCTGTGTCCCGGTTGAACCGACAGATCCCACCACACCGACCGATCCCGTCGTGCCGGATACGGGATGGAACAGCGACGTGAACATCATTCCCACCCCCCAATCCTACGCCTGCGCGGAAACGGTAAAGCCCATCACCGGTTTTTCCGAGATCGTCTGCAAGGTAGAGAAGGACGAAACGATTGAATGGGGTGTTGAAAAGCTCGTGGAAGTTGCCGGCGGCGAGGGCGCGGAAAAGCTGACCCTGCAGCAGGGCGAGGATGTGTTCTTTGAGGAAAAGAATGCCCATGAGCAGGGCTATATCCTCAAGCGCGATGCAAACGGCGTGACCATCACAGCACAGAGTTCTGTTGGCTTTTTGTATGGTCTGATGACCCTCCGTCAACTGTGCGCAGAAGCACCCGCAACTTTTGAGATCCATGACCGTCCCCAGATCCGCTTCCGCGGCAACATGAACACCCTTTGGGCGGAGAGCGGAGTCTGGTCCTATGACTTCGGCGACGGCATCGAAAAGGCGGCACAGCGGTTGAAGGACGCCATCGACGAATGCGCCATGGTGAAGATCAACCTGATGTATGCCGATGCCTTCGGCTTCCGTACAGAGCGCTTTCCCGGCTACGACCAGCTGATGACCGAGCTGAGCGAGTATGCCCGGGTGCGTGGTGTCCGCATTATGACTGGCGGCTACGGCATGGGTTACGGCATGAGCGCCCACAAGAATTCTTACATGGGTCAGGTGTTCTATAACCGGGAGTCCTATCCTGACGGGGAAATTTACAAGTGCATCGGCACAAGCGACAAAGCTCGTGAGCATGGCACCTGCCTTTCCAATGACGCGTTGACCGATGCCAAGATCGAGGAGATCCGCGCATATCTTCGCGCCACCGGCGTCAATATGCTGTATCTGCACAATGTGGATGACGATGTGTTGACTCTGAAGCTGTGGATGAACCGCTGCGAAGATTGCAAGAAGCGTTGGAAGAATAATGACCTGAGCGCTGCTGATGGCGCCGCAGGTGCATTTGCCGCCTTCTATGACCGCATTTTCGATGCGCTGCTGCCGGAATTCCCGGACCTGATCATCTGTCCTGTCAGCCCCGGTTATGCCTATGCGCACTCCACGAACAACAGCGATTTCGGCAAGAGCTGCGCTTTCTGGTCCGGGGTTTATGAGCTGATGGAGCATAAGGAAAACTGCATCCCCATGTTCCGCGAGCAGCTCTATCAGCAGCAGATTTTTGAAAGCAGCACGCCCACGATCCGCTTTGAGGATCTGTACACAACGCTGCCCTCTTACAGCGTTGTGTACTTCTCCAGCGGCGACGGCTTCTATTCCGATAATATCTTCACCCCCAGTGCAGCCTATGCCGTCTTCATGAAGGATGCGGATCTGGTGCTGTGCGCCAATGGCTCTTCACTGCAGAAGCCGACAGCGGTGGCAAATGCGGAGTATCTGTGGAATCCGACAGATTCCGCTTTCTGGAATCTGGAGCTGCTGGGCAACTTCCAGAAGCAGTATGATCACTACAATCTGTTCCGCGAGGGCATGATCCGTCCTGATGAGATCTATGGCAAGGACGGTCTGTTGGATGCCTCTTGTGAGCTGATCTTCGGCGAAGCCCATGGCAAACGTATCGCGGACATCTACCGCCTGCAGGGCAAAAACGGCGAAGTGCCGATCTTTACTGCCTGCAATGTGGAGCTGTGGACGAACTATACCAAGGTCAATTACCCCATGCTGTGGGACAGCCCGGTGAATGCTGCACAGCAGGAAATGTATCGAGAGCGCTTCAATGAGTCTGCCATTGTTACAGCAAAGACTGCTGAGATTCTCAGGGAGGTACTGGCGGCAGATGACCTGACAGCTTCTCAAAGAGAGTACCTGCAGTTCATGTACGACTCGGCAGAACTGTACACGGAGCTTTGTGAGCAGCTGACCCGCTACATGGATCTCTACATGGAAGCAGACCGCTACTTTGCAAGCGGAACGCCCTATGGCAATGATCTGTGCGACAGAGCCAAGACGCTGCAAAGTGAAGCACTGGCGATTATGGAAGAGCTGAAGAATGACGATCGGGAAGCCTTCGATCCGCTGGGCGGTATGCTGGTGCGTCAGGAGGAATTGTTTGACTTTGTTGCCTACTGTGCCGGTCAGATCGTCAAGAGCATCGAAACAAACACCCGCGTGCCGGAGGATCGCAGACCTCCCAATATTCGTGATTGGTGGTAAATAGGAAAAAAGGCGACTGCACAAGCAGTCGGCTTTTTTTCAGGGCCATGGGGAATGGGATCAAGAGCCTACGGTCAGTTATGCGAAGATCGCTGAGTCGAGATCGTATCAGATTAGGTCTACATCTTCCTTTACTTTCAAAACGACCTTACCGATACTTTCTGCGTGATAAAGAAGATCCTGCGCCTTTTCCGCTTCAGTAATGGGCAGGACTTTATAAATCGTTGGTTTTACCTCACCGGATTCGATTTTGGGATAGACCTCCCGGACAATGCGGGAAAGGATCTCCGCTTTTACTTCCGGAGCACGGGAACGCAGGGTGCTTCCGATCACACGGACATTTCTGACATAGATATTTTTGAGATCGATTGCTGTTTTTGTACCGGCAAGTGCGGCAATCATGATCCATCTTGCACCATGCTTCAGATGATGCAGGCAGGCACCCATGATTTCACCGCCAAGACAATCAATAACGACGTCCACACCTCGTCCTGCGGCAAGCTCCTGCTGCAGGATATCAGTAAGATTTTCTTTGGCGGTATTTACGACAATATCTGCGGGGAGATGGGCGATTGCTTTTGCCTTTTCGTCAGACCGGACAGTGGTGATGACACGGCTGCCAAAAGCTTTGGCAAGAGGGATTGCTACGCTCGCAAGACCGGAGTTGCCACCGGTGATCAAAAGCGTATTACCCGGTTGGATGCCACCTTCCATAAATAGGTTCAGATATGTCGTTGCGAATGCTTCCGGAATGGCAGCCGCTTCAATCATGCTGCAATTTTGGGGCACCGGCATCAGCATATCATACCGCACCGCAACATATTCGGCATAACCGCCTCCGCCAAGCAGCGCACATACACGGTCACCAACTTTATAACAAGACTTAATCGCTGCTTCTTCACCCATTTCAACGATTATACCACTCACTTCAAGTCCCATCCATTCCGGACAACCCGGCGGGGGAGGGTAATTGCCTTCCCGCTGCATCAGATCCGCACGATTCAGAGCAGCTGCATGGATTTCAATCAATACCTCATCCGGCTTGATGACAGGATCTGCGACTTCTTCCCAGAAAAGGCTCTTATCTTCTTTTACCAGTATTGCTTTCATTTTTTACACCTCGCCAGTTAACACAATGTTGTCCCGAATCGCCTTTGCACGGCTCAGTTTTGGTTGTTCCTCAGTGTCCAGTTCGCTGTGGTATACCACCGTCAGGTACATACAAACGCCCAAGGATGGACCAATATAGCGCAGCAGCTCCGCCTTGCCGCTGGCAAGGAAGAGGAGCTTTTTGCCGGTTTCCCGTATGATTTTCTGAATGGCTTCAATGTAGACCGGAATCTCATCAGCACTTTGGGCATCGTTGACGATTTTGATGACATCCGCACCCCGTCGTGCCTGCTCCTGTGCGATCATCAGGTTTTCTTCCAGCGTTGTACTTTTATAGGTGTGACTGGACATCAGGACTTCGCCACCGGCTTGGTGGATTTTGTCGATCAGAGCCATCTGCTTTTGGATCGCATCGTTATCCATGCTCAATTCGTATTGAGGTGAGCGGTCATAGAGGTCACCCATTACATCGAAAAGCGTAGCACCGCATTCCAGCGCCAAGAGCAACAATTCCACACATTCCTCATCAGTCATACCGACATTTTCACCGGAACGGTAGCTGGTCACATAGATCGGCTTGCCGTCACATGCGGCGAATATTTGCTTCAAGTGCGCCGGGGTTCTGAGGTCACGCTTTAATCGATCCAGCTGGATTGCGATGGCTTCAGCTCCGGCATCCAAAGAAAGGCGGATCTTATCGCAGCATTCTTTCGGTGTTGCGCATTGGATCATAGCGCACAGAAGCGGTTTGTCATGATTTAAAAAAGACGGCTTCATGCTTTACTCCTTGATGCGTGTGATGAGCCGTCCGCCGTCGACGAGAATATTTTCTCCGGTCAGGTAGGAAGCTTTGTCGCTGGCGACAAAAAGGACGACATCGATGATCTCCTGCGGCTCTGCAGCACGACCCATAATGGTTTTCATATCCGCCATGTTGGCTCTTGTAAGTACCGGTCCGGGAGAAACGCAGTTGCAGCGGATGCCGTGGGGGGCGCCTGCAAGGGCTACGGAACGAGTCAAACCGTACATGGCACCGCTTTTTGACGAGGAGTAGGCCACCTCGCTGGCACAGCCCTCCAAGCCGGTAATGGAACCGATATTAATAATCACACCGCTGCGCTGCTTGATCATCTGCTTCATGACCGCATGATCAAAGTAAAGCTGGCCCCGAAGATTCACATCAATGCCCCAATCATAAACCTCAATGGGGACGTCGGGGAAAACACCGGGATGATTGCACATTCTGGTCTCCGCACCACCGGCAAAATTTACAAGCACATCAACTCTGCCAAACAGCTCCACTGCCTTTTGAACCGCACCGGAAACAGCGTTATAATCACGCACATCGCATACCGCATAGGCTGCGGCACCATTGTGGTCAGCATTGATTTCGCTTGCTTTTTGCGCAAGTACCGCTGCATTGATATCGCACATCAGAATCTGTCCGCCCAATGCTGCAAAATTTTGCGCAAACAGCAGACCCATACCGGATGCGGCACCGGTAGCAATGGCGACTTTGTTTTGAAAAACCATAGAAAAAACCTCCTTCTTTTCTTATATTGTAGTATGCAGCAGCATAAAGTACAATCTGCATTACGATACAGAATTGATGTTTCTGATACTATATAACGAAATATCATTGATTTATAATGCAGAAAATGATATATTTGAGAAAAGGAGGTGTGATTTGTGGATTTGAAAAATATCGTCATAACGAAAATTCTTGAAGCCTGCACAGTCTATTCCCCCAATGGTCGCTCCGAGCAAATGCAAAATCGAAAGTCTTACGCACTTACGCTCTGCGTTAACGGTCAAATCACTTACGTTCAAAACGGCATCAAATACATTTCCCAGCCCAATACGGCGGTCATTTTGCCGAAGGGAGGCAATTATCTGATTCGTGGTGACAAGACGGGCTTCTTTCCCGTTATCAATTTTGAGTGTTTTGAATTTCTGTGCGATACAATTACGGTCATACCAATTCAGAATGCGGAGCAGTTCATTGCCGACTTTGAGGAAATCAAAAAGCTTGTCTGCTTTGAGGGAAACCATGCGCGGATTTTCAGCATTTTCTACGGAATGCTCCATAGACTCTCGTCCGATAAACTCCCGACTTTGCTGGAGAATGCCATACGTGTGATTGGAAACGAATATGGCAATCCAACATTGACAAATGCGCAGATCGCCAATGCCTGTCAAATCAGCGAGGTGTATTTAAGGAAATTGTTTTCCCAATATCTTGCGACTTCCCCCAAGCAATACATCATTGATCTTCGCCTGCAAAGGGCAAAACAGTTGCTCAGCGAAGGCGCATTGAATGTTATGAATATTTCAGAAAGCTGCGGTTTCTCCAATCCATATCACTTTTGCAGAATTTTTAAGAGGCATACCGGCGTTACTCCGTCGGAATATCGAAAAGAAAATATCATTTATGGGATATAGGTCTTATAGATCTCTTTTTTTGCAAACAAAAAAGGGAATTTATGAGAGAAACTCATAAATTCCCAATCTTGGCAGATACCCATGGACTTTCCCACGGGCTAAAAA
>JAZNNV010000118.1:0-21598 GCA_045580465.1 Faecousia sp. | reverse complement strand
CGCCATCGTGAACTGCAACCCCCGTGTTTACAACATCGGCAACGGCGGTATCGTTGGTTGTGTCGGCTGGTATGCCAAGGAAGAGGGCCTGAAGACCACCTTCAAGAACATCACCGTTGACAACTCCAATAAGATCTCCGCGCTGTGGGGCTCTTATGACGTGGCTTGCGGCGGCATCGTGGGTCAGTACTATCCCACCAGCGGTCAGAGTTCGGCAGAGTATCCCGTGAACGACGGTGTTTACTTTGAAAACTGCCATGTTTCCGCAGTAATGGACGTTTATAACGACGTCTGCGCAAACTATCAGTACTATGCATACCGTTACACCGGCATGCTGATCGGCTCTGTTCGTGAGAACGAGACCATCGACGGTCACGTCTACCCCAAGATGGACGGCATCACCGCAAGCGATTGTACTGTCCACTTCGGCGACTGGAACGATTACTACTACTGCGAACTGGTGGACAACACCACTGCATCCTATACGCATGACCACCAGATGAGCCGTTTGGTTGAGATCAAGGCGATCGATGGTACTACCATTACTTACCTTGACGGCACAACCGGGACTGTTCCCACTTCCGGCAGAGCAAACTACGTTATTGTTGACTACACCAAGGGTCACGGTACTGGAAATGCTACCTGTTACCACTTCAAGAATGGCGAGGTCTGGACGCACGATATGGCAGGTCTTCAGGACGGTATTGACGAAGACAAGGACGGTCAGCCCGATCTGAAGGAAGACAAGCAGCACATCTATCTGGAGTTCAACAACCTTGTCACCGGCTATGGCTGGGGTGTTACCAGCAAGGGTGTAGATGATGTAGATGGTGTCACGATCCTTGACCGTCTTGAGGGTAGTTCTGTTGATAAATTCGCTGCCAATAGCGACAAGACAGAGGTTTCTAATGGTGTTACTATTAGACTGGACAGCCTCTTTAACGAGAACGAGACAGAGGTCAAAGTGCTTCTTCCTGCTCTGACTGTTTCTGTTATGAACCTTGATGAGAACGGAACAGTAATGATCAAATCCTTCACCCGGGGTCAGACATGGGGCGAAAGTACAATCGAACTGAGCGGCACTGGCAGTGTGAAAATTACGATTCAGGACTACTATTTCTGCAATCCCGCTTCAATTATAGTAACAGTTGGCGAACGTCAGGCTGTTGAGAAGTTCGATGTTGTGATGAACAACGGCGATTTCCTGCACCGCGTGGGCAACAGTGGCACGATTGCGCTTGATAAGCTGTTTAAGGCTAAGGACGAAGTAACGGTCGGCACTGTCAGCGTAACTGTTGAAGCCGTTGACGGCACTAATGCAAGCGGTACATATTCCAACAACGCAATCCAGTTCAACGGCACTGGTGTTGTCAAGGTTACCATTACTGACAATGACTATTGCATACCTACTGTGCTGTACCTCGAGGTCGTGGATGCAACGAATGTTACTTCCGCAACCGCCGCAACGAAAAATAATGTTGTTCTGTTGAATGATTGCTCTTCCAGCGGCTTTACTGTATCCAATGGTTATGCATTCTACGGAAACGGCTTTAAGGTCACTTGTGCAGGTGATGGCTCGTATAAATCTGCCTCGGTATCCTATTCTTATGTAACGGTCGAGAATGGCGGCATTTTGGACAATACACAGATTATCTGTGATGTTTTCCCTGAGTCCTATTTGTATACTAACGAAATGTCAGCTAATAGTAGCGGCAGATATCCCTATGGTTATTCTGCAGTCATCGTTTCTGGCAAGAGTACGATTTCTAACTGTTACATCTATGGCGCTCGTAACAATATCTATGTCACGGGGGGCAATGTAAAAATTGAGAACACCGTTACGGAGTTGGGCAGTTTTGCCAACATTCATATTAACGGCACTGATGCAGATACTGTTACACTCCATAATGTAACAACCATTCAGTATGAAACAACATCGAAATATGATACAAGCAAAAAAGTCCTTGGTTTTGGTATCGTTGTTGGTATGCCTGATAGTGCATCTAATGCTAAGGTGATTTTGTCCGGTGATTTGAAGCAGTATAACTGGGTAACCACTGATAACAAGGATGTTAGCAATACCTATGCGCAAACGGCACTCACATCAGCTCTTGCGGAGACTGCTTACCAACATAAAATTGGTGAAACCACAACGGTTAATCTTGGTATTGCCTTCTTAAATACTAAGGAAACAAGTATTGACGACCAAAGAAATAATCAGAATAACGTACCTTATCGGTTAGGTAACATCACGATAACAATCCAGGGAGTTAGCGGCTCTGGTTGTGTATATTCTGTGTACAATGGCGGCAATACGTCGAAAGAATTAACTGATCGTTACGATGCTGAAGCAGATGGTGTAATTCCGTATGCACCAAAGAGCCAGAGAGTGATTGAACCTCAAGCATCACATTCCGGTGTGAACGGTAGTTCGCTGACTATTGATACTGCTTACAACAATGCTTGGATCACAACGTTTACCACGGATCTTGATAATATCACCGGAGGAAGCTATAATTTCACCTTTAATGATCTTGTTGTCAAGAAATACGGTAAAGAATTAGCATATACGATAAAGGATTCTTCTGGTAATGCGGTTGAAAAATCTAAGGTAATTTCGCTGAATCAATTGCACACAAGCGAATATACGTTGATCGTCACTGATAATGCTATTTACAACAGCAATGGTCAATTGAGTGGTGAAACTGTGACGCACGAGTTGACATTTGTCCTGTATGCAACCAAAACCAGTATTGATCCGCCTAAATTTGAAGGAATTGGAGCTGGTGTAAACGGAGCAATTAGGCTTGTTTCGTCTTCGGGTGGAAACTGGCGCCCCGCTTATCCTGCTTTGCAAGGTGTTTCGGTTACGTATTGGAGTGCATCTGAGAGCAAAACGAAAACGATTGACCTGGAGACATTGACACAGCAGGGTACAATCGATGGTCAAACTTGGACCTATACTTGTGATGACTTTACTGTAGAAATCACAGGTGGTCCAGTACATACTACCACCACTTATGTACTTTCTCCTATGATTGCAACTCGTGATGAAAAGGCGATTCTTTATTTTGCTGCGGCGAACAAGGACAATTCTACTGGTACAACGGCTAGAATGATTTGTCTGAAGTATGTATTCACTGATAAGAATGCATCCACTACGGTGGGACAGTGCACAAGCTATTCCAATGGAATAGCTACTGTGCAATATGCTGATTTGCCGGAGTTTAGTTGGAGTAGCTTCCAAGATGGTAAAGTTGAGGAGGTTAGTGGTGGCGGCACCTGTATCACTGGTGACACCCTCATCACGCTGGCTGATGGTACGCAGAAGCGTATGGATGAAGTGACTTATACTGATCAGCTGCTTGTTTGGGACTTCTTCAAGGGTGAGTATGTTGTTGTGCCTGCTGCACTCGTCGTCAACCATGGATACGGCGATCAAACTATCATTAAGCTGATTTTTGATGATGGTACAGTTGTAAAGGCAATAACTGCACACTCTTACTTCGATGCTAGCACCAATAAGTGGGAGCTGATCAATGCAAGCAACGCGCATGAGTACATTGGTCATGCGTTTGTTCAGGCAGATGGTGACAGCTATACCACTGCGAAGCTTGTTGACGTCGAGATCTATGAAGAATACACACAAAGCTATTCGCTGGTCTCTGCTTACCATTACAACTTCATTACTGAGAATATGTTCTCTCTGACTAATTCTGTCCACAATATGTTGGCAGGATTGGAAGTTGGCGAAAACATGATGTACGATGAAGCGACCTTGGCAGACGATCTTGAAAAATATGGTCAGTATACTTATGCTGATTTCGCGGATTACATCACTTATGAACAGTATGCTGCTTTCAATGGTGATTATCTGAAGATCTCTGTTGAGAAGGGTTTCATTACCTTTGACGCAATTTTGGATTTGATTAACGAATATCTGTGACACCTAATCACCCACCCCAACCCCGAAAGGGGTTGGGCGGTGGTCAAAGGGTATTGGAAACAGTGCCTTTTGACTGCCGTACGCAAAACACGAAATTGCCACAGCCCCTTGGGCTTTGCAAGGGCGAAGTGAGGTAACGACCTCATCCGTCAGCCCGTTGGACTGCCACCTTCCCCAAAGGGGAGGGCATGGACTTGGCAATGACACAAAATATTTAGAAAGGAGGTAACACGCATGTTCGCAAAAATCAAGCTGCGCTTTCTCGCCATCGGTCTGGCTGCGATTTTGATCTCTCTGCTGACCCAAGGCTCTCTTGCATACTACACCACCTTCGGCACTGCCACCAACGTCGTTACCTCCGGCAACATCCGCCTCGTGATCCACGAGACCACTGATCAGGGTACGCCCTTCCCCGAGGAAGGCGTCTACGTCATCCCCGGCGACATCGTCAGCAAGGTCGTGACCATCGAAAACGACTGCGATCACCCCTTCTACCTCCGGGTGAAGGTGGTCTATGGCTCCACCAATCAGGCGCTCATCGCTGACGAGTGTCTCAAGCTGAACATCAACGCCCAGCACTGGACCTATAAGGACGGCTGGTTCTACTACAACGGCATCGTTGATCCCCACACATTCTCCCCATGGTTCCTTTCCGAGGTGGAGATCGTCGGCTCCCAGTTGGATCAGACCCATGTAGGTTCTGTACTGAATCTGACTGTCGTCGCCCAGGCTGTCCAGTCCGAAAACAACCCCGTCCCGGACGGAGACGCTTCGCAGGCCTTCGGCTGGCCCGCGGATGAGTAAGGGGGTGCGGTTATGAAGAAACTGATCTCTGCTCTGACCGTACTCAGCCTGATCCTGATGCTTGCTGTTCCCGCAAGTGCAGGCACCGTCACCTACAGCGAAAATGCCGGCAAGTTCATCTTTGAACCCGGCACAGAGTATTCCCTCACGGATCTCTTTACCAATTTCAAGGGCGTCATGCCCGGCGATCATCTGACCCAGCTTGTTACTGTCCGCAATCGCGCGGATAATCAGGTCAAGGTCAAGATCTACATCCGCTCCCGCGGCGCCCACGAAGGCTCGGAGGACTTCCTCTCCATGCTTGATCTGAAGGTCCGGGTTCTGGAGAACGGCGCGATGGACTACATGTTCGATGCCGCCGCGGACGAGACCGCTCAGCTGACCGAATGGACCTACCTCGGCACGCTCTATTCCGGCGGCGAGGTCGACCTTGAGGTCATTCTGGATGTTCCCAAAGAGTTGGGTAACGAATATCAGGATGCCATCGGTCTCCTTGATTGGGAATTCCTCATCGAAGAATATCCCGTCGATCCCGACGATCCCACACCGCCGCCTACCGGCGACATGGGCGTTTCGAGACCGGCATCGCTGATGGCGGTCAGCACGGTTGCCATCTTCTTCCTGCTCTTCCTGCTGTGGAAGAAGAGAAAGGAGGAGACGGCATGAGAAAATCCTACAAAAAGCTGGCATTGGCGCTGAGCCTTTCGCTGATTGTCTTCTGGGCGGCGTTGGGTACGGGAACGTCCCTTGCGTGGTTCACCGACAGCGATGAGGATGTCAAAAACGTCTTCCATTTCGCGGAATTTGATTGGAAGGTTTCCCACCGTCTGGCGGACGGCACATGGGAGCAGGTGGATCAAACCACCAAGATCTTCGACGACGAAGCGCTTTACGAGCCCGGATACGTTCAGGTGGTGTACCTGAAGGTGGAGAATCTGGGGCAGATGCCCTTTGATGTGAGGACTGCGGTCTCTGTTACGGATTACACCGTCGCGACCAACAAGTTCGGTCAAACCTTCCATCTGCAGGATCATCTGAAATTCGGTCTGATCACAGCCGCTACAGAGCAGGAGCTTTTTGAAGCGGTGGCGACCCGCATCAAGGCGGAGGATGTAGCTACCATGCCCCTGAGCAATTATGCGGCGAACACCGCGTCCCTGAGCGCAAACGGCGTGTCTTACATGGCGCTGATCGTGCGGATGCCCAAGGAAGTGGACAATGTCGCCAACTACCGTGGCGACGTGATCCCCCGGGTAGAGCTGGGCGTGATCATCACCGCAACACAGAAGACAAACTGAGAGGAGAAAGCACAATGAAGGCGCTATGGAAGAAATATTTTCATATCCCTTCCGACGGTCCGATCAGCGACCGCGTGCTCATTGCGCGTTTGACTCTGGATATTTGCCTGATCGTGCTTTATCTTGCCTGCATGGCTTACGCGGCCTATGCACTGTTTCAATATGACCTGACGATCGCAAGTCAGCTCCCCGTTTGAAAGAGGTGACCCTTTTGGTTAAGAAAATCTGGAGTATCGTGACCACGACTGTGGTGGTCATCATGGTGCTCCTTGCAACGCTGCTGGCAGGCGCGCGTCTGCTGGGACTGCAGGTGTATACCGTTATCACCGGCTCTATGGAGCCCAATTATCCCGTTGGCTCCATCATCTATGTCAAGGAAGTGGATCCGACCACACTGAAGGAGAAGGATGTTATCACCTTCATGCTCAGCGAGAACACCATCGCAACCCACCGTATCGTGGAAGTGATCCCCGATGAGAAAAATCCCGAGTATGTACGCTTCCGCACCAAGGGCGACAATAACGACATTGTTGATACCTCCCTGGTCCACAGCAACAACGTGCTGGGCAAGGTGGTGGCGATGATCCCGTATCTGGGCTATGTGTCCGACTTTGTGCAGCATCCGCCGGGATCGCACATCACCATGGCTGCCGCGGCGGTGATGATCGTGGCAGTTTTCCTGCCGGATCTGATCAAATCGGCAAAAAGCGACGGGGAGGAAGAACCCTCTGCCGGAGAAACCTCTGACGAAAATAAAAAGTTAAAGGCAGAAATTGAAAGTTTAAGAGCAAAAATTCAGGAAACAGCAGACACTTCCCCAATGGAAGATAATGGAGGTAATGATCATGAAAACATTTAAGAAAGCACTGCTCATGTCTGTTTGCGCTGTAGCGCTGGTCGTCGCCAGCGTCATGGGTACGATGGCGTACCTGCAGGCAGAAACCGGTCCGATCACCAATACCATGACCGTTGGTAAGGTGGCGATCACGCTGGACGAGTCGAAGGTGAACCTCGACGGTACTGTCGTTGATGGCGCTGCTCCTGTGACTCAGAACGATTATAAGCTGGTTCCCGGACAGACCTACACCAAGGACCCCGAGGTGCATGTGACTGCAGGCAGCGAAAACTGCTATTTGTTTGTGGAAGTTGTAAACGAGATCGCTGCAATCGAGAAATCCGGCGCAACAACCATCGCTGAACAGATGGCAGCCAAGGGCTGGACCAAGATCGGTGATACGAATGTTTATTACCATAATGCTGTAGCAAAAGCCGGCGATGATGTCCCTGTTTTCGACAGCTTCACCATCAGCAATGATGTCAACGATCTGCAGCCGTATGATGGCAAGACCATCACCGTGAAGGCTTATGCCGTGCAGGCTGAAGGCTTTGCTGATGCTGTAGCAGCTTGGAACGCAACCTTTGGAGCAACTGCGTAAACATATTCCCCCCTTTGTGGAGAGAAAGGAAGATTGTGATGACTACCAGAAAGAAACTAATGATCACAATTGTGTGTCTGATGACGGTTCTGTGCGCGCTGATTACCGGCACATTGGCATGGCTGATCGATGACACCGACCCCATCACCAATACCTTCACCCCCAGCAACATCGAAGTGGAGCTGACCGAGGAGTTCAACACCGACTCCAACGACGATTCCACCAACGACAAGTGGGAAGGTAAGCTCATCCCCGGAACTACCCTCGATAAGAAGGCAACGGTCACTGTTGACAATGACATCGATTGCTATGTGTTCGTCAAGGTAGAGAAATCCGCCAATCTGGACACCTTTATCGAGTGGAACATCGCTGAGGGCTGGACACTGCTGGAAGAAGGCGTTTACTACCGTACCGTCGCAGCAGATGCAGCAGTTAAGAGCTTCGACGTCGTCAAGGACAACACCGTAACGGTCAGGGAATCCGTTGGCAAGGCGGAAATGGCTACCCTGACCTCCCCGGAGCTGTATCCCAAGCTGACCTTCACCGCCTATGCCGCACAGCAGTCCGGCTTGGATGTTGAGGCTGCATGGGCTGCCATCAATCCCTAAGGAGGAACGGATATGAAAAAGACAATGATGATCCTGCTGGCACTGTCGCTGGCTTGCATTCTGGCAGTTGGCAGCACCATGTCCTACCTGACCTACACCGATGCGGACGTGAACACCATGGTCGTCGGCAACGTGAAGATCACCCAGCTGGAGCAGAAGCGCCAGGATGGCGCGCTGGTCGACTTTGTTGATGATGTCAAGCTGCTGCCGATCACCAACAACGCGACTGCTAACGTTGAGATCAACGGAACAAATTATGCGCTTCTGAACACTGCAAACAACGCGGTGGACAAGATCGTCACCGTGAAGAACGAGGGTACAGAAGCTGCCTATGTCCGCACCCTGATCGCATTCGAGATGATCAACAATGACAGCGCCTGGACAAGCCCCTTTGACGCAAGCCTGAAGAAGGTGGACAACGGCATCACCATGACGGACATCACCTTCGTCAAGGACGGAGTTCACTATATCGTTGGTACTTACGTTTACGACGCAGAGCTGGCAGCCGGTGCCACCTCTGCCCCCAGCCTGCTGCAGGTATACCTTGCAGCGGAAGAGAAGGGCGAGTTCTTTGCCGGTGTCGGCGCAAGCTATGAGATCCATGTTCTATCGCAGGCTGTGCAGGCGGCAGGCTTTACAAACGGCGCGGCAGCCGCGCTGAATGATGCCTTTGGCGATGTTACCGCTGCAAACGCAGCTACCTGGTTTGGAGGCACGGCCGCATGAAGAAGCAACTGATTTCCAGCTTGCTCTGCTTTGCGCTGCTGGTCGTCATGTTCGTTGGCAGCACCATCGCGTGGTTTACTGACACGGCATCCAGCGTCAACACGATGGTCGCCGGTAAGATCAGCATCCGTCAGGATGAGGTCTTTGAGCAGAACACCGTGATGCTCCCGAACGTGACGATCCCCAAGGAAGTCACCGTGACCAACGACGGCAATCAGAGCGCCTATGTGCGCACGCTGTTTGCCTTTGAGGACACAGTCGATGGCAGCGTTCTGGGGATGGTCGGGCATGATTCGCCTGTGACCATCGCATTCCCCGCTGCGCCGGTGCGCTTCAAGGTCACCATCGCTGACGAATACGGTCAGACGGTGTCGGAAACCTGCTTTGCCGTGGGTTACTACATCTACGACGGTCAGTTGGCAGTCGGTGACTCCTATCAATGCCTGAATTCCATCACGGTGCGCCCGGAGGCGGACAGCGCGTGGATGGACAAGGTAGGCGAGAAGTATGAGCTGATCGTTCTGTCCCAGGCTTCCCAGACCACCGGCCTGCCGGATGCCCCTGCAGATGCTCTGAATACTGCCTTTGCGGAGATCACCGCCGAAAAGTGTGCCGTTTGGTTCGAGTACGTTCTGAAGAACACCCCCGGCTATTTGCCCGGCGGCTGCACCATGACGGTTACCGCAATTTGATCAATAATGTCCCAACCCTGCCCCGAGGGCAGGGTTGGGTGCAGCGTATATCTGGGTGCCCTCCCGGAGGACATCGATATATGCCCTGCAAAATCTTACAGAAAGGAGTGCCGGATCTATGAAAATGAGCTTTGGAAAGCGCGGTGTTGCGCTTTTGCTGGCATTTGTGATACTGCTGACAGTGTTCCCAGCGGACATTTTTCCAATGGTATATTCCTCTGAGACCGGCACTGCTGCGGAAAAGAGCTACACCGATCAGATCGGCAAGACTGCCCATTTCGATAAAGAAGCATGGGATAATTATATTGTTTCGGATCAGCCCTTTGCCTATGACGGCTCTGCCGTTGACGATGACAAAATCGTCGAGGCGGTGGACATTCCGGATGATTTGACCTTTGTTATTGCGGATGTCTACCATGAGAAGGAGTGCTGCTCCCTGTGGTATAAGCTCTCCGCTGCGCCCAACTGCACCATGCCGAAGGGCTGGAACAGCAGCATTTGGGTGTTCCAGAACTGGACTGACTTTGACGATAACCCGGATTCTCTGATCGTTTCCGAGCCTGAGAGCTATGTATTCGATGCCAACGGCGACGTACTGACCTCTGCTGTGGTCATTCCCTCCAAGAAGGTGGAGCTGCGTGCGGAATCGACGCTGCTGGGCGGCGTGGAGTATCAGTGGCAGGTCTGCTACGATGTTGAAAACGATCTTTGGGTCGATATCCATGGCGAGAATGCTGCCGAGCTGAACATGTCCTACGGTATGCTGGCAAACGCAGCCGACGAGAATGGCAAGGCGTATGTCCGCGTTGTGTCCAAGTCCGCTGAGCTGCAGGCGATCTCCGAACCGATCCCGGTTACGGTGACCGAGTCCCTTCCGAAGGGCTTCATGCTGGGCGCGCCGCGGAGCGTTGAGCCTGAAAGCGAGGATACTGTCACCATTACCATTCAGTTCGTCTATGGTGCCAACGGCGAGCCGGTGGCAGAGCCCCGTGTGTACGAGGTGCAGAAGGGCTCCAAGCTGAGCGACAGCTTCAAGCTTCCTGAGAAGGAAGGCTACAGCGCCTATCTGAAAGATGACACCGAAACGATTTGGACAGAGGTGGAATTTACCGATGTTATTGCGGAAGCGGATCATACCTTTACCTTCCGCTATTGGCCTGCAAAGGTCAACTATACAGTCATCTACTACTGGCAGCACAACGAGGATGATTACTATACCGAGCATGAGCGATATACCGCCATGGACTTTACAGGCATGGAGATCACGCCGGAAAGCCGCTCCTACGACGGCTTCTATCTGTCGTATATTGAATCCGTCCCGCTGGCATCTGACGGCAGTACTGTTATCAATGTCTACTATGACCGCGAGTACTACAAGATGATGTTCCATCTGGGCGGTGGTCATGGCGTTGAACCTGTTTATGCCCGCTATGGCGCGGAACTGAAGATCCCCACACCCAGCAGAGCAGACCATTTGTTCGTGGGTTGGGACGATATTACCGACGGCACGGGCGACGGCATTCAGGATCTGATGCCGAAGACCCTTCCGGCGCACCATACTGTATGGGAAGCGATCTGGAAGCTGGAGAAGCCCACCGTCACCGTGACGATCGTCCACTGGGGTCAGAATGCAAACGACGATGAATACTCCTACATCTCGTCACATGTACTCGAAGTCAAGCCGGGTACTGCGATGGAGTTTGGCAGCGGCGATTTTGTCTGTGAATTGGAGGAGCATCAGCACGGTCAGAACTGCGAATATGACTGCGGAATAGAACCGCATACCCACTCGTTGTCCAACAACTGCTATGAACTGACTTGCATCAAAACGGGTCATGATCACGAAAGCGAAGGCTGCTCAGCAGGGAACTGTACCCATGAATGCGGTTTCAGGTGCTGGATATCGGGAAAATGTACCCATACGCACACGGATTCCTGCTATACCTGCGGCGAAAAGAACGGTACCCATACCCATACCCTTGCCGCAGGCTGCTACAAGCTGACCTGCACCACCGAGGAGCATACCCACAATGCGGAATGCTATGCCTGCATTGAGCATATTCATACCGAGCATTGCTATCTGGCAATGGATTGTCTGGATGAAAAGCTGTGGGTCTTCAATGCGGAAAAATCAGATAAGGAGCATACCGCATTGCCCGGTCAGGCAAATATCATCAATGCGTACTATGACCGTACCACCTTTGATCTGATCTATAAATATGGAAGCGGCTACGGCACTACCGACACGATCAGTGAAAAATGGGGCACCCATATTTTGGATCAGTACAATGCGATCACAGAAAAAGCCGGCGGCTATATGTGGTCAGAAAATACTTCTGACGGTCCGTATACCAACTACTTTGGCGTGATGCCCCAGCCGTACATGAAGGATGGGGAGCTTGTCAAGGAGGAAACCTATTATCTGCACACCTTCTCGGGCAGTACGCAGAATGGTCTTGTTTATTTCCTTGCTGATAAAGACGGCAATTATGTAGAGAAATTCCGTACCACATGGAAAAGCGGATCGAGCAACAATTTCACTGTTTCAGAAGAGGACTTCTTCGAATTTGAAGGCTATGTCATCAACGAGACACTGAGTGCGGATGTAGGCGATTACTGCAAATCCTTCCCGGAATTCTATTATGACCGCCGGGTGTATACCCTGACGATCAACGACGGCAAGGAGAACCTTGATCCGATCTACATCCCCTACGAAGCCAATATCGGCGAGTATCTGAACTTCACGCCGGAGCCGCCGGATATCTATCCGCAGGGTTCTGTGGAATTTGCCGGCTGGTATCTGGAAGAACACGGTGCCGGCGAGCCTTTTGATCCCAGCATCCATACCATGAAGGCAAAAAACCTCTACCTCTATGCCATCTGGAAGCCCGTGCAGTGTGATGTCCGCTTCTATCTGGACGAGACACTGGTTGGCACGAACGAGATCTATCAGGCTACCGTTGACGGGGATACCATTACTTATCAGTACAGCATCCCCTACGGAAGCCACGTTCAGGATCCCTATACACCTCCCGGTGACCCCACCAAGGGTCAGTATCTGTTTGTCGGCTGGTTCTACACCAACGATCACGGCATGGAGCTTCTGTGGGACTTCCACGAAACGCAGGTCACCGGCGATACGGACATCTACGCCAAGTGGAACTCCAATGTTTCCGTGGACTACTCGGTTCGCTTCGTCTGGATCGATGAGAACGGGCAGGAGGTGGAGATCGCAGAGCCGGTTACCGGCAAGGCGCGCGGCGGTACCTCCAAGACCTTCGAGGCAAAGGGTGCTGCAAACCTCTACGGCGACTACTATGAGGGGTACTTCCCAAATATCAAGAGCCACACCATCGTGATGGATCTGGATCACCCGGAAAACAACCACTTCACCTTCTACTATACGCAGGAGAACAGCGTTCCTTATACGGTGTACTACCGCGATGCCGCAACCGGCGAGGATCTTCTCCCGCCGAGGGAGGTTACGGATAACAAAATGGCTGCCGTTACGGAAGAATACGTCCGTATTGACGGCTACCTGCCGGATACCCATCGGCATACGCTGATCGTCGTTCCGGGAGGAGAAAATGAGATCGTATTCAACTACACCGAGGACAATGTGAATGGCATGTATCTGGTCCACTACTGGATTCAGAATGAAAATGGCGATGGCTATATAAAGCACTCTGAGTTCGAAGGAAGAGCGGAAAAGGGAACAAAGGTGGATGCTCTTGCTAAGGACATCGAGCACTTCGTCTTTGATGCGTCCCATCCTCAGAATGTGACCAGCGGTACGATCTCTGTGGACAATGTACTGGAGCTGCACATGTACTATGACCGAAATCAGTACCCCTACAAGGTGCAGTATTTTGAGCGGTACACCAACCGGGAGCTGTTGCCCACAAAGTTCGGCACGGCGTATTGGGGAAGCTCTGTGACCGAGCTTGCGCCTGCTGCAGGCACGGGCGCTCTGGAGCATTTCTCCCTGATCAGCGCGCCGGAGCTCTCTATCGAGATCGCTTACGATCTGGTGGAGAACACGACTGTCAACGTGATCACCTTCTACTATGCGGAAAACCGCGTAAACCTCCATTATGTGGCAGGTGAGGGCGGCACTGTCAGTACGCAAACGGAGAGCGTTCGTATCTCCGGCGGCTCCGCCAGGGGTTCCGTTGCGACGGCTGCCGCAGGCTATGCCTTTGAGGGCTGGTATTCCGATCCCGGCTATTCCGATCTGGTCAGCACCGATCCAGCCTTTGCGCCTACCAAGGCTGCGGATGCCCTTTGGGCAGACGGTACGACCTACTACGCGAAATTCAAGCGCAGCATCACCTCGATGACCATTTCGGTGTCCGGCAGTGAGGATATTGACGAAAATCAGACCTTCCTGTTCCAAATCACCGGCACGGACGGCGTTAATATGACGGTCACCGTGCATGGCAATTCTTCCGCCACCGTCACCGGTGTGACGGTCGGAAACGAGTATACTGTCACCCAGCTGAATGACGCTTGGCGTTACACGCCGGATGCGGCACAGAAGAAGATCACAGTCGGTGCAGATGCTGCCGCGAATGCTGTCACCTTTACCCAGTCCAGAACCGATGAGCAGTGGCTCGACGGCAACAACTGGCTGGACAACCTGATTCGTTCCCAAAACACCTGAAAGGACGGTGAACTACGGTGAGAAAACGCAATATTCCCCTTGTGCTTCTGGTTTGCGTGTGCCTGATCGGCGCGCTCACCGTAGGCACGACGGTGGCTTACCTCTTTACAGAGGGCGGTCAGGTGGAGAATCTGTTTAAGCCTGCCCGGGTCGCTTGCACAGTTGCGGAGGACGGCTACATCGGAAGCGGAAATGCCCAAACGGAAGCCACTTCCAAAAGCAATGTGCGTGTCCGCAATACCGGCGATGTGACGGCTTATATCCGCGCCAGCATCGTCATCAACTGGAAGGATGAAAGCGGTGCGGTACATGCCCGAACGCCTGTGGAGGGGACAGACTACTCTTTGCAGCTGGCGACGGGGACAGATTGGTTCTTCGCCGACGGCGCGTGGTACTTCTCTGAGGCACTGGAGCCGTGGGAGTATACGGATGTGCTGATCACGTCCTGCCAGATGCTGCCGGACGCCGATGTGCCTGAGAATGCCCACCTGTCCGTTGAGATCGTTGCGACGGCAGTACAGGCAACGGTGAAAGCCGTAGAGGCATGGAGCAACGACGCAGTCACGGCAAGCGCCAACGGTGCACAGTTGACGAAAAAGTAATAACAAAAGGATGCCCATCGGTGTTTCCGATGGGCATCGCTTTTATGTGAGGAGCTTTGCGGTGGTTTCGTCCTCGTACTGGCGGGTGTAGAGTTCGTAATAGTATCCGCGGTGCTTCAGCAGATCGCTGTGTTTACCCTGCTCGACGATCCGTCCGTTCCTGACAACGAGGATCATATCCGCGTTGCGCACTGTGGAAAGACGGTGGGCGATCATAAGGCAGGTGCGTCCTGCAGTGACGGATTCCAGCGCTGCTTGGATCTTGGCTTCTGTCAGCGTGTCCACGGAGGCGGTGGCTTCGTCCAGTATGAGGATCTTTGGGTCAGCCAGCACGGCACGGGCGAAGGAGATCAGCTGTTTTTCGCCGGTGGAGAGCAGGTCACCGCCCTCACCAACATCCGTGTCCAGACCATGCTCCAGATGGGCGATGATATCTCCTGCGGACACGGCGTGGATGGCATGCCAGATCTGCTCGTCGGTTGCATCCGGGTTGCCCATCAGCAGATTTTCACGGATCGTGCCGGAAAACAGATGGGGCGTCTGGAGTACGTAGCCGATAGAATCGTGCAGCCAAAGCTGACTTCTTTCACGGGCATCCCGCCCATCGATCAGCACCTGACCTTGGGTCGGCTCGTAAAAGCGACAGACCAAGTTGACCAATGTGGATTTTCCGGCGCCGGTTTCACCCACGATGGCAAGGTGAGAGCCGAAGGGGATCTTCAGAGAGAAGTGTTCCAGTACCGTCTCCTCACCGTCGGGATATTGGAAGGTAACATCCCGAAACTCAATATCGCCCCGCAATTCCTCCCAGTTCTCCCGCTTGGGATTTAGAATATCGCCGTACTTTTCGATCACCTCCGGCGTGTCGGTGACATCGGACTTTACCGCCAGCAGGTTGGTGAAGCGTTCGATGTTGACCTGCGTGGTGACAAGGTCGGATAAAATATCCACCAGCCAGCGAAGCGGCTCCATCATGCCTTGGGCATAGGACATAAAGACGGAGAAGGTTCCCAGCTCTTCTGTTGCGATGTAGCCGCCCTTCCACAGAACGATGGCAAGGGCAATGCTGGAGGCAAGATTCATTGTGCCTGCGAACAAACCTCTCAGCCGGGATGCCTGCACGCTCTTTTTACGCATGGAATGGGTGCCGTCCTTGAAGCGATCCTCCATTTTTTCTTCGATCGCCATGGATTTGATGGTTTTGGCGCCGGTGATACCCTCGTTGAAGTTGCCGGTGATTTGGGAGTTGATCTCCCGCACTTCGCGATTGACGCGGATCAGCTTCTTCTGAAAAATGGAGTAGAGCAACAGCAGCAAAGGCAGGATGGAAAGAACCATTGCTGCCAGCTTAATGTTCAGCACCAGCATCACGACAATGGCACCGATCAGATAGCTCAGTCGCCACACGCAGTCCACCAGCGTCCATGATACCAGACTGCCGATGCGGGAGGTGTCGCTCATAAGCCGCGCGTGAATATAGCCAACGCTGTTTTGGTTGAAATAGGAGAATGACAGGGTTTGCAGATGCTCAAAGCCCCGCTGCCGCAGCTCCCGATTGGCACGCATTTCTACGATGATCGCCAAAGCGCAGGCAATGTAGTTGGCGACCGCGGCGATCACAATGGTGAGGATATACAAAATGACGAAGGGGACGATGGTGTCAAGGACGCCCAACCCCACATAGTGATCCAGCGCATAGCGCTGAAACAGCGGCAAAATGATGTCAGTCAGACTGCCGAGCAGCCCGAAAAACACCATGGCAAGAATGATCTTTTTAAGGCTTGAAAGGTAGGGGAGAATGCGGGGAATGCCGAAATATTTCAGATGTGTGGTCTTTTGTTGTTTCATTATGCGGTCACCTCCTGCGTGCCGCTTTGGGCTTCATAAATTTTCTGATAGATACCGCCTGCGGACTTGAGGGTATCATGGGTACCCTCTTCCGCGATGCGACCGCGGTCAAGCACGATGATCTTATCCGCTGCGGACAGGGTAGTGATTCGGTGAGAGATCAGGATGACACTTGCGGTTCCAAAGCGCTTTTCAATGGCACTGCGTATCTTTGCATCGGTCTCGGTGTCCACCGCAGACAGAGAGTCATCAAAGATCATGATCGGCGTGTCATTGACCAGCATACGCGCGATCGCGGCACGCTGCTTTTGACCGCCGGAGAGCGTGACACCACGCTCGCCTACCATGGTGTCATAGCCGGAAGCAAAGGAAGCAATGGCGCTGTCCAACGCCGCAGCCTCTGCTGCGGCGCGGATCGCCTGCATATCCGGGGCGGGAGAGGCGATACCGATGTTTTCTGCAATGGTCCGGGAGAACAGATACGGCTCCTGCAGCACCATGCCGATGTTCCGGCGCAGATGCTCGGTGCGGATCTTGCGGATATCTGTTCCGCCGATGGTGATGCGCCCGCAGCTTTCGTCCAGTGGGTACAGCTTGTCCAGCAACAGCATCAGAGTTGATTTTCCGCTGCCGGTACCGCCCAAAATGCCGAGGGTGGTTCCTGCCTTCATGGTAAAATTGATATCATGCAGGATCTGCGGACTGTTTTCATATGCAAAGCTGACATGCTCAAAACAGATATCGCCGTCCATCGGAGCATCGGTCGCTTCGGGATCGTCCTGCTCCAAGGGGGAATTCATAATATATGCCACACGATCGATGGAAACACCTGCCTTGCTCAGCTCGGAGATCATACGTCCCAGCTGGCGGATGGGCCAGACCATCATGGAGTTGTAGGAGATGAAGGCAATGTATTCGCCGCTGTGCAGGCTGCCGCTGATGCAGAAATAGGCACCGAAAATCACGACCAGCATGACCTGAACGCCGGATAAGACATCGGAGGTACTCCAAAAGCGGGAAAGAGTCTTGCCCATGTCCTCCCACAGCTTGGTGTAGCGTTGATTTTGCTTTTGAAATTTATCGATCTCGGCGCGTTCCTGACCGAAGGCGCGCACGACCCGGACACCGGTGAGATTTTCCTGCGCCATCGCGGAGAGCTTGCCCTCATTTTCGTCGCATTCCTCAAAGCCGTCATGCACTTTTTTGTGGAAGTGGAAAGAGTAGAGGATGATGATCGGTGTGGGGATCAGCGCGATCAATGTGAGAATGGGATGCATTGAACACATAAAGGTGATCGATAAGATCAGCAGCAAAGAAATCCGAAAGATGGATGTCAGCTGCTCGGAAAGAAAGTTTTTGGTGGTGTCAATATCCGAGGTGCAGCGCTGGATGATGTCGCCGGTACGATTTTTCATGTGCCAGGAGAAGGGGAGATGCTGGATGTGGGAAAAGAGCTGATCCCGCATAGTCTTGACCAGAGTCTCCGATGCTTTGGTGTTGCAGACACGGAAGGCATACTGGGACAGCACCTGCACCAACGCGACAGCCAGCACTGCCAATGCCATGATCCAAAGATGCTTGCCCAGATATGCAAAGCCACCCACGCGGTCGACCAGCTCCATGACGAAAGTGGGAAAATCGCCCTCTTCACCACCCAGCGCGCAGTCGATGGCGGCACGGATGATCTGCGGCTGCAGCATATCTGCCAGGGCTGTTACAGCGGCAGCGAGAATGGCAACAAGGAAATAACGCTTCGCACCCTTCAAGAAACGCCAGAGGAGCGCGATCGTCTGCTTTTTATCGGTTTTGGATTGCTTCGTTTTCATAGTTTTCTCCGTTTCTGATGGGATAGAGCGCCCTACGGCATGAAAAAAGGGCGCAGGCGGAAGCCTGCACCCTTGTAAGATCAGCAGAGTGAGTCCGTAGACCTAAGCTGACAGCAAAGGAGCAAACCTTCCGTTATGAATAACCTTAACGTTCATCAACATATCTGATTGCTCCTTTCTTTCATAATTTACCAGTATCATAGCACCGGGAAGCCCTGCTGTCAAGCAAGTTTTATGTGCCGTTACGGTTCGTAACAGAATTCTTCGGATCCTTTCTTGATTATCGCGAGGAATTCGTGTAAGATGGTAAAAAACCACTATCGGATGGAGGTGTGCGCTTGACACTGGGGGAAAAGATCAGACAAGCCAGAGGAAATTGCGGCTTGTCACAACGGCAGCTGGCAGATAAGCTTGCGGTTTCCCGTTCCGCGATTGCAAAATGGGAAACGGACAAGGGCTTGCCGGACGTGGGAAATTTGAAAATACTGGCACGTTTGCTGGGTGTCAGTGTAGACCATCTGCTCGATGAGGAGGAGCCGGTGCAGGGCTCTGTGATTCGTGAGAATTATTGCCTTGCAAACTATGGTCGCGGCTGTAAAAAAGTCAAAAAGGATCGGTTTGTACGTGAAAAATTTGCGGATGCAAAGGTGTATCCCCTCCTTGCGCAGCAGGATATAGCTAATTTGCAAACCGGCGCAGCCTATCTGCCTGAGTGCGGCAAGGATCCGGATGCGCCCCATCAAACGGACAAGGCGTTCTATTTGGTGGAAAAGGAAACGCACCGTTTATTTGTTATGGTGTCCGATACGGTGATCGAGATCCGCCAACTGGAGCAGGGGACGGATTGCGATCAATTCCACTGTGATGGGTGGAATTTTATCAAGTGCAACTACGAGCTAACGATATGAAAAGAACGCAGGATGATTCCTGCGTTCTTTTGTTATTGCATTCCGATAAACACGGAAACCAGCGCGAACAGCACGATGGTCACCAGCGTCATAGCAGACAGGGCGGAGGAGATCTGCACCCGCTCGCCCGGTTCGTCCGCAAAGACGGGGATAACATACGGGGGCGGGAGGATCAGCATCAGGAGCATCGCACCCTCGAACAGCACATTGTCCAACAGACTTCTGTTCAGCAATACGGCAACCCCATAGCAGATCGCCATGATCACAAGACGCATGGCGATGAAGCCTGCGGTCTTCTTCCACGGGATCTCCTTGATGACCAGATCGTAGCCGACGGTCAGCAGAATGATCATGCCGGTGGGAGCAGAGAGAAAATCGGTGCTGGCATTTAAGATGCCGGCGACACCCCATTGCTCCAAAAGTCCGTAGAGCCCGGTAGCACCGATCAGAACGCCTGCAGCGACTGCCCAAAGGATGGGGGTAGTCGCCATGTCCTTGCCGATGGCTTTCCAGTCCGTCTTGCCGGAGAGGAGAATTTTGTACAGCGTGAACACGAAAAGCGTCTGTCCGATGTCCGGCAGGGCAAAGGCGGAAACACTGACATTCGGAAACAGCAGCACAAACAGGGCGTAGCCCAGCATACCGGCTTCAAAGCCGGACATCAGGAAGACAGGCAGCCGCCCCTTGATTCGAAAGATCCGAACACCGAGGAAGCCAAGTCCCAGTGCAAGGGTGCAGATCACAAACATCAGTGCCGGCAGGATCAGCGCGGCGGCAGAGTATTCCGCGGTCGCGAAAGCGTTCAGCAGAACAAAGGGGAGGGTCAGGTTGATGACCACCTTTTTCAGCGCATCCACACCCTCGCGGCTGAGGAAATTCCGGCTGCGGCAGAGCATGCCCAAGCCCAGCGCCAGAAAAACCGGCAATACGGTTTGGATGACGGTGATTACCTTGTCCATCTTACTTGATAACGCCCTTCTGGACGATCACGTTGGCATAGACGGCAGATTCGCCGGTCTGGATGATGCAGTAGCAGTCCTTTGCTTCCTCGTAGAACTTGAAGCGGTCGATGTTGCCCACGGCAGCTGCACCGCGGTCGTCGTACTTGGCGACGATCTGCTTGTAGGTTTCCCAGATGGGAATGTCCATGTCCTTGTCGCACTCCATCTTCTCCATCAGAATGACGGGCTTTTCTACATAGGTGTCAGTGGGGATCACCTGCAGAATCGCTTCCAGCAGTTCGGGAACGCCGTGACCGTCAGCCCGGAGAAAAACGGCGTTCTTTGCCTTTGCCATGGCTGCGCCGGGGAAGTTGCCGTCGCTGATGCAGATGCGGTCACTATGACCCATTTCGGCAAGGACCTTCAGAAGCTCGGGGGAGAGGATAGAGGGGATATTTTTCAGCATAAGAGATTACCTCCTGATTTTTAGTGAAAGTGGCGGTCCGAGGACCGCCACTTTTATTGGTTCGGAATTACTTGTACAGAGGGCCGTAGGTAGCGCAGGCGCGGTAGTCCTGACCTTCCTTGTCCATGCCGAATGCGTTCCAGCAGGCGGGACGGTAGATGTCGTCCTCGGGAACGTTGTGCATGCAGACGGGGATGCGCAGCATGGAGCACATGGTGATCAGATCAGCACCGATGTGACCGTAGGAGATGGCGCCGTGGTTTGCGCCCCAGTTCATCATGACCTCGTAAGCGGTCTTGAAAGGAGAGCCTTCCTTGCCGTCGCAGCGGGGTGCGAACCAAGTGCAGGGCCAGGTGGGGTTGGTGCGCTCCATCAGGGTGTCGGAAACATCATCGGGCAGGTTGACGGTCCAGCCTTCTGCGATCTGCAGCACGGGACCCAGACCCTTGACGAGGTTCAGACGGATCATGGTGCAGGGCATTTCGGCCTTGGTGGTGTAGTGGCTGGAGAAGCCGCCGCCGCGGAAGTTGTCCTGACCTGCTTCGCACCAAACGGTAGCGTCGGTCATCTTCTTGATGTCCTCATCGGTGACTTCCCACCACTTCTTCATGATGGCGTTGCCGTTTTCGTCGGTGCAGACGCCGGAAGCGTCCAGACAGGCAGCGCCGGAGTTCAGCAGGTGGATGATACCGTTGCTTTCAGCAGCCTTGCCGGTGAGCTTGTAGCCGGTAACGCGCTCGGTAGCCTCGCCGGACCAGTAAGTACGGACATCAGCGAAGATCTGCGCGCGGTGGGTCAGCAGACGCATCATCAGCATGCCCATGCCGTTGAGAA
>JAZNNV010000117.1:0-13967 GCA_045580465.1 Faecousia sp. | reverse complement strand
TAGCCGTGACCGGTGGAGAAGCCGCCGTGGAACAGCTTCAGAATGTCGATCTGGCAGCAGGTGGTGGTAAGGCTGTAAAAATCAAAATCGTGGATGTGGATGTCGCCCTCCCGGTATGCCTTGGCATGCTCGGGACGGAGCAGGTACATCTCGTTGTACGCCTTTGCACCGGCAGCGCCGATCTGAAGCATGGAACCCATGGCGGTGTTGCCGTCAATATTGGCGTTGTCACGCTTCATGTCGCTGATGCGGGCATCGATATTGGTGATCTCATCGATGGTCTTCATCAGGGAGGTGCTTGCCTCTCTGGCGCGGGTGCGGTTGGCGCGGTAGAGGATGTATGCCTTGGCAGCGGCGTTGAAGCCGTGGTTCATCAGCTGCTGCTCAACAAGGTCCTGAATCAGCTCAATATGGGGCGAATCCGACAGGAATTTGCTCTCCAGCTCCCGCTGGACATCGTTGGCAACCCGGGCTGCATCGGCAGCGTTGCCCTCGCCGGAAACCTCCATTGCCTTCAAAATAGCAGCGGCGATCTTGTTCTGGTCATAAAGAACCACGCGACCGTCGCGCTTGATAATACTCTGAATCATTTGAAACACCGTCTTTCGCAAATTGTATACAACATCTTGTGTTTTTTTGAATGCCGCTATACAATATATTGCCACATTACGTCCCGTTTGTCAATAGGTGTTTCGCTTTTTCAGGCTTGACAAAAGGATTTTACCGTTATATCATTTCAGTATTATAATGGATAAGGAGTATCATTATGAGTTTTACTTATCGTGGTCTTGAGGCCACTCTTACCCGCCACACCGTCACACCTGAAGAGGTGGATCGCCAGCTGCAGCGTCTGCTGCAGCAAACGCCCCGCATCACCCCCGTGATCGGTCGTCCCACCCAGTCCGGCGACGAAGTGGTTCTGGATTATGCCGGCTTCTGCGACGGCGTGCAGTTCCCCGGCGGTACTGCTGAAAAGCAGACCCTCGTGCTGGGCAGCGGCACCTTTATCCCCGGCTTTGAAGAGCAGCTGCTGGCCAAAGACCCCGGCGATCAGGTCATCGTGAAGGTCACCTTCCCCGAGGCTTACCATGCGCCTGAGCTTGCCGGCAAGGAAGCGGAATTCCGCTGCGTGATCCACGAGATCCGTATCAAGGAAGCCTACCAGCTGGACGACACCTTTGCCAAGGAAGTGGGTCAGTGTGACAGCCTTGAGCAGATGCGTCAGAAGATGACCGAAAGCATGCAGGCCTACATCGACGAGCGTGCAGAGATGGATCTGCAGGACCGTCTGCTCCGTCAGGCAGCCGCAACCCTTGACTACACCGTCGACCCCGAGGAGCTGGAAGCCGCCGTGCAGGAGCAGCTGCGCTCGCTGGAGGGTCAGCTGGCACAGCAGGGTCTGAGCCTTGAGATGTACTGCTCCTTCATGAACACCACCGTCGAAGCCCTGCGCAAGGATGCTTACCCCGCTGCGGAGGCAGCACTGCGCAACTTCGCCGCCGTCGACAAGATCGTGGAGCTGGAGCAGCTGAGTGCAACAGAAGAAGAGATCAGTCAGGCGATCGCCCTGATCTGTCAGCAGAACGGCATCAATGCCGAGCAGTTGAAGGAATACTACAGCGAAGAATTTGAAAAAGCACTGATGCGCAGCATTATGACCAGCAAGGTCATGCAGCTGATCCGTGACGCAGCCGTCATCACAATCGCCTGAACGATAGAAAGGGGCAGATGCTTATGAAATACCGCAAGGACAAATACGGCAACGACATATCTGTTCTCGGCTTCGGCTGCATGCGCTTCCAGCGCAAGAACGGCAGCATCGACATAGAGGAAGCCGAGCGTGAGCTGCTTGCCGCCATCGATGCCGGTGTCAACTACTTGGATACCGCCTATATCTACCCCGGCAGCGAGGTCGCTGTAGGCGAGATCCTCGCAAAAAACAACGTCCGCGACAAGATCAAGCTGGCAACCAAGCTCCCCCACTACATGATCAAGTCCCGGGAGCAGATGGACAAGATCTTTCAGGAGCATCTGGATCGCCTGCAGACCGATCACATCGACTATTATCTGATGCATATGCTCACCGACGTGAAGACGTGGGAAAAGCTGATTCAGATGGGCATTCTCGATTTTCTGGAGGAAAAGAAAAAATCCGGCGCTGTCCGGCAGGTGGGCTTCTCCTACCATGGCAACACCGAAAATTTCTGCAAGCTGATCGACGTATACGACTGGGATTTCTGTCAGATCCAGTACAACTACATGGATGAGCACACGCAAGCCGGTCGCCGGGGTCTGCAGTACGCAGCCGCCAAGGGACTGCCCGTGATCATCATGGAGCCGCTGCGGGGCGGCAAGCTGGTCAACAACCTGCCTGAAAAGGCGCTGGAGGAATTCGCAAACCACAGCGTTTCCGGCACGCCGGCACAGTGGTCACTGCGTTGGCTGTGGGATCAGCCGGAGGTCACCTGTGTGCTGTCCGGCATGAATTCCATGGAAATGGTGATGGAAAACATCCAGACCGCTTCCGAAAGTGAGGTGGGCATGCTGACCGATGAGGATCAGGCGATGATCGGTCGTGTTCTTTCCGCCATCAACGCAAAGATGAAAGTCCCCTGCACCGGCTGCAGCTACTGTATGCCCTGCCCCATGGGCGTAGATATCCCCGGCACCTTCGCCGCCTATAACCGCTGCTATTCCGAGGGTAAGTTCGCAGGTCTGAAGGAGCATTTCATGTGCAGCGCCGCCCGAAAGACCGAGACCTCTGCCCGGCTGTGCGTAGAGTGCGGCAAGTGCGAAAAGCACTGCCCCCAGCACATTGAAATTCGCAAGCAGCTGAAGGCTGCCTCCAAGGAGCTGGAGGGTCCCATCTACCGCATCGCCCGGAAATTCGTGGAGATTTTCAAGCTGTACGGCTAAATAAGACACAAAAATAAGGACGGATTTCTCCGTCCTTATTTTTTATTGTGTCATTACCACCAAGTGCGCACGTTCAGAGGTCTGCGATCCTCGGGAATGCGTCTGAGGGTCTTGATGCTCTTGATGATCTGTCCGGCGCAGTAGGCGACGAACTCGAACATCTCCCGGCGGCGCAGCAGCGCACCCTCTCTGGGATCGAAGGGCTGACGCTTATCATCCTTGACGGCATCCGCCTCACGGCGTGCATCCTTGATCAGAGCCTCACAACGAGTGATCAAATCGCCGCCGGGAGCCTTAAAGTTCTTGAAATCAAGGAAACTCTCTGCCTCGATGTACAGATCCATGTAGCGGGTCAGCTGGTTGCACAGCTTGCTGCCCATCTTGGCGCAGTCCAGCAGGAACTCCAGATGCTCACGGGTGTCGGTGCTCAGGTCGTCAGCTTCGAGGATCTCCTCGAGGATGTCTCTTGCAGCCACGGTGACCATGCCGCACTCGCTGAAGCGTTCACGGAAGGTCAGCTGCTGTGCGCGGGGAACGGGGGTATCCCACAGCATGGGGAAGTTGACCTTGGTGTAGTTGGTCCACAGCTCCACATTACATGCGGTAAAGATGGGCGTTTCGCCGTTCTTGCCCCGCAGGCGGAAGATATCCGCAATGCGCTTGGCGTGTGCCTTGCCAAAGAGCAATGCACAGCTGGTCTCCAGCAGACCGTCATCGCCGTAGATGCCCTCGGGGCGGATGCGGCACTCGCGCAGGTCGGTGTAATGAGCCATCTGCTCCTGATAAGAGCCGATCAGCTCCAGATTCCAGAAGGCGGAGTTGTCGGTGTTCCACAGATACTCAGCATTTGCCATCTGGGTGGGCTTCTGCAGAGCGCCGCCGTTGGCGCAGATCATCACATCAGAGTCACGCATGGTGACAGCGTAAGCAGCGCTGGGTGTATAGATCTTGTCGGAGTAGAAGCCATCACCGCTGGAGAAGTAGACACAGCCGATGGAGGGCAGAACCTCGCGGATCAGGTCAAAGCGCAGCTCGTTGGACTCGTGCTGATAGAACAGCTCACGGAAGGTGGGCACGATGAACTCCCGGTTGCGGCAGAACTTGTAGACCGCGCCCCAGAACTGGCGGCACTTCTCGAAGTCCTCATCCTCGGAGGAGTCAGCGTAGGCATAGCCGGGGCTGACGGGGCAGATGATCAGGTCGGGGAATTCGGGCAGAAGGGCATCCAGCATCTGATCGTAGAAGCGGGCAAATGCGCCGGCTGCGCCGTCTTCCGCATAAAGGCTGTCGTTGGGGAATTCCTTGCGGCAGCACTCGCAGCGAGCCAGCCACAGAGGCTCATGGATCTGGTCAGCATCCATGTTGTGCATGTAGATCATGCTGGTGCCGGTGGCGCGCAGATACTGACGGATCTCCTCGATCTTATCGTCGATCAGCTCGCGGTTGGTAAGACACGTGCCGTAGGATGCGCCCCTGATATCCTTGGGATCGTGACCCTTGTCATAAGTGCCGATGCAATCGTACAGCTCGCCGTCGGGATAGGGACGGCGGTTGCGGTAGACCTTGCCGTAGTAGGAGTTGTTGTGACCCGCCTGACCGTAGCTCATGCCGTAGGCGCCGAACATCATCCGAACACCGCGGACGCGGCCGTAGGCAGCCAGATCGCTCATCAGCTTGTCATAGCCGGGGAAGCGCTCGGTTGCATAGCCGAATGCATCGATGTACATCATATTCAGCTTGGTACGGGCGCAATCATCGATGGCGACCTCCAAGCGATGCTTGGCAGCCTCGATACCATCGCCGAAGTCGTAAGACCACACGCCGGACTCTGCCCACAGCGTGTTCATGTTGCCACGGAAGCGGATCTGGGGACGGTCGTAGATCTCGAAGGTCTCGGGAGCTTCCTCGCACAGCTGGCACAGAGTCATCAGGCCATACATCATACCGACGGAGGTCTTTGCGGTAATGGTAACGCCCTTTGCGTCGCGGGTCAGGATATAGCCCTGCTCGGTTGCGTTCTTCTCTTCAAAGAACTTGTCATCACCGCTGCGAAGCGTCAGAACATCGGTGCCGTTGCCGCCGGCAACCTCAGCCAGCTTCTTCAGGCTCCACTCGATGGTCTCATTTTTTTCCACATTGCAGACGATGCTTGCAAAGCCGCAAATGGGCTTGATGGCTTCCGCATAGCGGTACACCTGAGGAGTAGGGATAAGCTTCATTATCAATACCAGCCTTCCTTAATAAAATCCGTTGTCAATTAAACGCGGACACACTCAAAGTCCATTGCCTGTGCGAAGACCTCGATCTCCTTGGACAGGTCGCCGATGCCCAGAGCGCTGTGGTGGCCGGGGCCGTTGATGCACCAGTCGTTGTAGAACTCGGGAATGGGCTTCTGCATGCGGATGCGGCAGTTGGGGTTACCGATGTTCAGGATATCGCCGGGGACGATCTCTGCGACGGTATAGATCAGCTTGAAGGTCTTCTCGGTGCCGACTTGGGTCAGGTTCAGGATGGTGATGGGACCCTGCTTCATGTCGAAGTCGATGCCCAGACCCTCACCGATCTTGCCGTGGTGGACAGTCAGGTTCTGCAGCTTGGGCTTGCCGTCAGCCAGATCGACGTTGGAAGGACCGTCGTGACCCATCATGATGAAGTTCTCGTCGAAGTCCTGAGAGAAGAACTCCAGGAACATACCGCCGCCACCCAGCAGGTTCAGGATCTTCATTGCCATAGCAGCCTTGACGTCACCCTCGGTAACGGTGGGGATGCCCATAGCGGTCAGGCGGGAGGCTGCCAGAGCAGACTGGCTGCGCAGCTCGATCAGCTTCTCGGACTGACCCCACCAGTAGAAGCCCAGAGCGTCCAGCTTGTACTTCTTGACGATGTAGTCGAATGCAACAGCGATCTTTGCGGACTCACGCATATGATCGTCGGTAACGGAGGAGTCCACCTCGTAGTACTCGCGGAATTCCTTGTACATCTCCTGCAGCTGATCGTCGGTAACGGCATCGTAAGCCTTCTCCACCTCTTCGATCTCGGGACGGCAGACCAGCTGACCGGTTGCGCGCAGGATTCTGTGATCGTCAACGGGCATATCCACCATGTCGGTATAGGTATTGCCGATGCAGCCAAAGCGGCAGCGGGAGTAAGCCTTTGCGGCGGCGGCGCCCATGCAGTGACGCTTGATCTCGTTCCAGAAGTGATCCTGACCGAAGTAGCCGGTGATGACCTGGAACTTACGCTTCATGGCAACCAGCGTGCAGGAATACTCGGGGATGGGGCAAGCGCCCTCGTGGTGCAGGTACAGCTCGGTATCTGCGTTCTTGTAGTCGTAGGAAGAATCCTCGTGGGCGTTGATCAGGCGGATGGGAACGTTGGTAGCCTTGACGGTGGGAGCGATCATCATGCCGGTGGTGTAGCCGAAGGGGAAGATCAGCAGGATGTCGATGTCGCTGGTGGACAGCAGCTCAGCTGCCTTTGCGGCGGTGTCATAGGTGTCAACGAGGCCGGGAGAAACGACGTCAGCATACTCCTCAAGATGAGCGAGCAGCTTGCCGTACATAGCCATGCCCATGGCTTTCAGGTTGGGGTACTGATGGAAGTACATGTTCAGGCCGGTGGGCAGCAGGCCGATTCTGGGTCTGAGTTTGGTTTTCATAGGTTATATCCTCCAAAAAATATATTTTCTCTTCTTAACCGCTGTCGCGGGGATTTATGCTTTCAGGAACGAAGCCATGGTTTCGATGGACTTTTCCGCAAGAAGCTCTGCAGCACCTTCATCGGTGACACGGCAGGTGGCTTCGTAGCTGCCATTGGCAAGGTCTTCCTTGGGGGGCAGATACATGACGGTGCGCCAATGCTCGGTAACGGTGGAGATATTCAGCTCCGGGTAAGCCGCGCGCAGCTCTTCGCCGGTGGTGGAGAAGGTCTCGCCGGGGAATGCGACAAAGATCACATCGTTCAGCCGCAGGAAGCCCAGCTGGATCTCGACGGTATCGGTCAGAGGGCCTTCCACGCCCTCCTGATACTTTTCAAGCAGGAAGTCCATGCTGTCCTTGGTTCTCTTTGCTTCCAGATATCTGCGGCGGTTGGGCAGATCCTCGGGGATCTCCTCGGGCAGCTGCACGTCCCCTGCCAACACTTCCGCGCGGACAGGCAGATCCACCGGCTGCGTCAGATCCGCAAACTTGGTGACCGGCTCGAAGGGAACATCCTGCAGCGCCTTCAACGCGGTGTCCGCAAGGTGGTTGCCGATCATGGCAGAGGTGCCGTTTCTCTTCTTTGCCATCCAAGGGCAGACATCGCCGCAGGGGCCGGTGAAGAACAGGGAGTTGCCGCCCAGCGCTGCTTCCATTCTCTGGCGCAGCACGTAGGGGAAATCACCCTCCAGATAGCCGCCGCCGTTGTCGCAGTTGACATGGGAAGCAAAGCGAACCAGAGAACCGATGGGCGCGTCATCCTCGATGGCGCGGAATTCGACGACAGTCAGCAGATCGTCCGCCTCGGGCCACGGGGTGTAGGGGCGCTCGGTGGGTTCGTTGCCGAAATAGGCAAGCTTTCCTCTTACCACTTCATTGATGGCATGCTCGATGTGGGGCGCTGCGTCGAAGGTCTCAAAGCCCTCGAAATCGCCCACGCCAAACCAGTAGGTGGTGCAGCCCTCCAGCTCGGGAACGTAGATTCTTCTGAGGTAGTTGACCCGCTTTTCAGGTCTTGCGTTGGCAGTGCGCATCTTGGCTGCCCGGGCAGTTGCCTTCGCTTCGCAGGCGGCATCCGCCACAACATCCGAAAGCACTTCCAGATCAGGTGTGCCACCGCCGTGGTTGTGGGTGGACAGAACGTGAACATGCTCGGCTGCGATGCCGGTCTTTGCGACCACGGCATCCCGCACGGTCTTGACCACATTGAGGTTGAAGTCCATAAAGTCCAGAACGATCCAAGCCGCCTCGGCAGCTTCGGACTTGACGTAAAGGCAGCAAGCCTCCACCCGCTCTTCGCCGATTTCGACACCTACAGGACGGAGTGCTTTCTCCAGATCCTGCCGCTTCATTCCGATCAGAATACTCATTGCTTTTCCTCCTTTACAGCTTCAAAAGTCTTGCTGCATTGTCACGCAGGATCAAGCGCTTTTCTGCGTCGGTGATGTCCGCGGAGAACACCGCGCCCTGAATGAAGCGGTAGCCCTGCAGGGGCGCATCGGTTGCATACAGCACCCGGTCAGCACCCACGCCGTCCACCATCTTCTCAATGATGCCGTAAAAACGGCCGGTATCGCACAGATCCAGATATGCATTTCTGTAATTCCTGGCAAGGTCGATCGCCAGCTCCGTCTGACCCTGAATGGAGTGACCCATGATGAAGTCAATACCGGGATACTTGTCAAGGATGACCGCGATCTTGTCAGCGGAGTTTCTCTGCTCGCCCTGCATGGAAAGACCCCATGTGTGGGACAGCACAAGCAGCTTCTTTTCATCCGCAAATGCCAGCGCATCGGCGTACTTGGCATCGGTGATGTTGGTACGGTGATAGTCCGGCAGGAACTTCAGACCCACATAGCCGGGATTTTCAGCAAACGCCTTCTCAATTTCCTCCACTGTGGCGGGGTCATTGGGATTGAAGCTGAAATAACCCTTGATGCGGTTGGGATAGCGGCGCATGGCGTCGGTAATATCCTGCCGCTTCGAGCCCTTGGAGTGAAGATCCTCCATTGGGGCGGAAATGATGTACTCGATGTTGCACTCATCCATGTAACGGACCATGCCGTCGGCATCGTTCTCGGGGACATAGATAGGATACTGGGGACCCATGTGGGTATGTACATCGATGAATTGATAATCAACAGTCCACTGTTTCATTGTTTCACCTCTGTTACAGCTTCAGCAATCTTGCAGCATTGTCGCGGAAGATCATGCGGCGCTGCTCCTCGGTGATGTCCGCGGAGAACACCGCGCCCTGAATGAAGCGATAGCCCTGCAGCGGTGCATCGGTGGCATACAGGATCCGATCTGCGCCGGCGCCGTCCACCATCTTCTCGATGATGCCGTAGAAGCGACCGGTGTCACACAGGTCGAGGTAGGCGTTCCGATAGGTCTTGGCAAGGTCGATCGCCAGCTCTGTCTGACCCTGAATGGAGTGACCCATGATGAAGTTGATCTTGGGATACTTCTCAAGAATCATCGCGATCTTGTCAGCGGAGTTGCACTGCTCGCCCTGCATGGAAAGTCCCCATGTGTGGGACAGCAGGAGCAGTTCATTCTCGTTGGCGAATGCCAGCGCTTCCTCAAACTTGGGATCGGTGATGTTGGTGCGGTGATAGTCCGGCAGGAACTTCAGACCCACATAGCCGGGATTTTCGGCAAATGCCTTTTCCATCTCCATGGCGGAGGCAGGCACATTGGGGTTAAAGCTGAAGTAGCCCTTGACGCGGTTGGGATAACGACGCATGGCGTCGGTGATGTCCTCACGGCAGAAGCCGGTGACGAACAGATCCTGCATCGGTGCAGAGATGATGTACTCAATGTTGCACTCATCCATGTAGCGCACCATGCTGTCCACATCGTTCTCAGGAACGTAGACCGGATACTGGGGGCCCATGTGGGTATGGACATCGATAAACTTGTAATCAGCACTCCACTGCATTACAGCTTCACCTCACTCAGGATGCGCTCCATGTTGCGGTAAGCGATGTTTTCTCTGTCGGACTCGCTGAGCTTTGCGGTTGCGAAAGCATGCAGCGCGCAGCCGGGGTAGTTGGAGGGGAAGTTGGAGCCGTAGAGCATGCGCTCACTGCCGAAGTACTCGCAGACACGCTCGTAGCCGTGGCAGACACCCATGTCGCCGGTTTCAAAGTAGACATTGGGGTAGCGCTTCAGCAGGGGGTAGATCAGTCTGCCGCTGGGCCAGATGCCGATGTTGCAGATGATGACGGTCAGATTGGGGAACTCGCTAAGCACGCTGTAGATGTACTCCCAGCCGGGCTGGGGTTCGAGGTACAGAGGGATGTGTGCCTCTTCCATTGCCTTGAGCTGATCGCCCATGGTCACATCGCACAGAATATAACGGTTCTGCTGGGGGAAGGCACGGAGCATCTTAACGCCGTTTTCCTTCATCTTGGGGAAGAACACCTCAGGAGCAAACTCCCGGTCGGTAATGTCAGGCAGGATCGTCCACACAGGCAGCAGGCGGTCTTCATAACCGGGCATCAGCTTGCTGAGGATCTCGTTGCCCTTGTCGGGGTTGTAATCGAACATGGCGCGGTGCCACACGGCAGCCTGAGAAATCTCAAAGCGATCCATCACTTCGATCAGCTCCGCAGGGGTGTCCGCAGTCTTGACGTCATCCATGATGATAAAGCTCTCGTGGTTAACAATGGGGTGCTTGACAAAGTCGCCTCCCATACAGGCATTTGCATCGATCAGTTTCATAATGGTTCACTCCTTCTTAAATTTCGTCGCCCTGTGCCAAAAATTCAATGGGATTGCGTTCGATCAGCATGGTGATGTCTTCCTCAGGGAAGCCCTCCTGCTGCATCATAGGTACGATGTTTTCGAAAATATGGTCATAGCCCCAGCCGCCGTACTTGTGCAGGGATGCCTTCAGGCAGAGGTCGACCGCCAGCATCAGCTGCTTGCCGTAGCCATCCTTGATCAGCTTGGCGAGCATCCGTACACGCTCCACATCCGTTGCAAAGGGGCCACCGGCAAAGGCGCCGTCAGACGGCGGGAAGTAAAATTCCTTACTGAAATTATCGAAGGTCAAATACGCACCGCGGCTCAGAAGAGCGGTCAGGTATTCGTAGTCGAAGGTAACATCCGTATGGCAGACGCACACGCTGCGGCCGGGAACACCGTTTTCCATCAGCAGCTCCAGTGCCTCCAGACCTGCCCAAGACCAAGGATAGGTATGGATATAGACAGGAAGTCCTGTCTTCTTGTGGGCGATGGCGGCTGCCAGCAGTGCCTTGCGCTCCACCGGGTAGATGACCTCGCTGATGGCGGTCTTGATGACACCGGCGCGGACGGAAGTTCCGGCGATGCCGTTCTCGATCTCATTGATCATGAAATCAGCCATTTCCTCAACGCTCATTGCCTCAATTTCAGGGCCGAGAACATCGTGGACAAAGAAACCGGTTGCCAGTACCAGATCCGGCTTGATGTGGCGGCTGACATACTGCAGCATATCCATATCCCGCACAAGACCGAAGGCACTCAGATCAAGGACAAGCTCCACATTGTGCTTGTCAAGATAGTGCAGCTCGGAAATGGCATCGGACACATTGTCGAGGATCAGGTTGTCCCGGACGATGTAGGGATTTCTGCGCAGAACGCCCAGCAGATCCATGCGGACTTCTCCGTAAAACAGCTTCTTCTCCTCTTCCGTCTTGGGTTCGATCGCCTCGTGGGTCATGTCCATGAAAACATGCTCATGGGGGCAGATCTTGCGGTACTTGGACAGGGGCATAGTACCTCTGAAGGTGTTGATTTCTTTCACTGTGAATGCCTCCTTCTTGCTTCTGCGTCACCGGCGTCCCGATGACAAACTTTGCTTCTTACATTATACTGGCAATCTTACCAAATTTCAATGGACAAATCCTTATTTTTCAAGCATTTTCACATATTGCCACGCCTGTATTATACAACATCCAAGCTGTAAAGTCATTGTACGATTCCTGCTTTTACTGTAAAAAAACGGCTTTTTCAAAAAACTCTTGGCAAACAGGACGCAGCGCGCTATAATTGATGAAAGCACAGTCATTTTCGGAAAGGAGGTCACGCCCGTGGAGATCCGTATTCCAAAAGAAGAAGACGTCCCTGTGATTACCGAGCAGGATGTTTTTCGTCCCGGCGAAAATGTCTTTATTCAGGCATCCGGCAAGGAAACCTCCAGTAAGTGCAAAGAGTTTCTCGGTGTGGTACACAAGCACACCTTCATCGAGCTGGTGTATGTGATCTCCGGCCATGCGACCCACTTGGTGGGTGAGCGCACCTACCCCGCTACCAAGGGTGACCTTTTCATCATCAACTACGATACGCCCCACGCCTTTTTCTGGGATGAAAATGACTCCGAACCCTTCATCAGCTACGACCTGCTGTTTACACCGGGCTTTTTGGACACCTCGCTGCTGGACAGCGTACGCTTCGAGTCCATCAATTCGTCCTTCCTCTTCTATTCCCTCTTCCCCGGAACCCAGACAGGACCGGACGTGCATATTTCCGGCTCCAGCTACAACAGCTTCGGCGATCTGTTCAACAAGATCTATCAGGAATTTACCTACCGGGAAAACGGCTATCTGGATCTCATCCGCGCCTACGTGGTAGAGCTGATCATCAAGATCTTCCGCAAAATGAGCGCCGTGTCCCGCCCGGAGGTCTTCAACCGGCAGGCGCAGATCGTGGACATCACGCTGGACTATCTGCGGCAGAATTATCATAAGCAGCTGTCGCTGGACGATCTGGCGGCGCAGGTGTTTCTGAGCAAGGACTATTTTGCCCGGCTGTTCCGGGAAACCACCGGCATGCCGGTCAGCGCGCTGCTGCAGCAGATCCGCATCGACGAAGCCTGCAAGCACCTTGTGAACACCGACGCCAAGATCGAAGATATTGCTGACATCTGCGGCTTCCACGACATTCAGTATTTCTACCGCATTTTTAAGAAGGTCACCGGCATGACCCCCCGGCAGTACCGCTTTGCCAATGCCAAAGGCGACGAATAAAGCCCGTCCTCCCGGACGGGCTTTTGCTTTATTCCTTCCAGCCGGACATTTCGGCAAAGACATCCCAAGTGGGTTCTGCGTAGAAGCGGTGACCCAGCGGACCGATCACCTGCTTGCAGTTGTCGGGGCAGCCTGCCTTGGCGTAGATCTTTTCGATCACGCTGTAGGCATCCCGTGCGCCCTTGATGAAGAAGCCGTTGTCCTGCTCGCCGGAGACCACCAGCAGCTTGCGGGGTGCGATGCAGGCAGCCAGCTCGCCCATGTCGAAATACTTGGCGATGTTCGGAATGTAGTTGCAGGAGCAATGGCGAATGATGCCGATGGACTCGATGAAGGTACACACGGCGCAGGAGGGAATCGCGATCTTGATGCGCTCGTCCATGCAGGCTGCGTAATAGGTTGCCGTACCGCCGCCGGAGTTGCCCATGCAGGCAACGCGGTCAGAATCCAGCTCCGGGATCTGCTCAATGGCATCAATGGCGCGGGAAACATCCCAAACACGCTCGCCGATCAGGGTCCTGCCCAACAGCAGCGCGTTAAGAGACGGGTAGAAGCAGCTGGTGCGGGTCTGCATCTGAATTCTTCTCAGTTCAGGGGCATCCTCGGAAACCAGCGACTTTTCAGTATAACGCTCACCAAAGGCGCGCTGCTCCAGAACGAGGGCGGCATAGCCCTCCTTCACGATCTGAACGGCAAAATCACGGTCGCCGCCCACCACGTCCGTGGGATAGAGCACTCTACCCATAGAGGTGTGCATGCCGTTGGAGTGACCCTGCATGCAGATGATCACCGGGCAGGGCAGCTTTGCATTCTTGGGGATCCACAGATGGCAAGGCACAGAGGTATCCTCCTCGGAGTCGAAGACGATCCTCTTTTCGATAAAGGTATCATGCTCCTTCTCCCACTCGATCTGCAGGTTCAGCGGCACCCGCTGGGGCATATCGCCCAACAGCTCCGTCAACTTTTCCTTGACCGCCGCACGCCAAGGCTCAAAGGGCGCACTTTCGTCAAATTTCAGCAAAGGCTTCATGTTGCGCAGCGCATTTTCATGACAATTATCAGGTGAAAACTTATTCATTGTTCATTTCTCCTTTTATTCTTTCCAGCCGGTCAGCCGGTTAAAGATGTCCCAAGTGGGGTCAGCGTAGAAGCGGTGTCCGCCCTCGCCGATGACCATTTCGCAATTTTTGGGGCAACCTGCCTTTTTGTATATCTTTTCAATGACACTGTAGGCTTTTTTTGAGCCTTCGATATGGAAAATGGGGTCTTCCCCGCCCGGTACCACGATCAGCTTGCGGGGTGCGGTGCAGGCAGCCAGCTCGCCCATATCCAAGTATTT
>JAZNNV010000116.1:0-6194 GCA_045580465.1 Faecousia sp. | reverse complement strand
CGCGGCAGCCCGTAAAACAGCTGAAATGCAGGCGGGTCGGTCAAGGCGCCGACCCGTACATTTTCTGTTGGATATATTATTTCTTTTTTATAATGTATCTTACAAAAAAACCTTGTTTTTTACACAGAAATATGTTAAAATTTAGGGTGAGAAAATATCGAAAAAATTGCGGTTTTCCCGCGAAAAATCGCAGAAAATACACCTTGAAAGGAGACCCGCCATGTATTCATCCGCCTATGTGTGGGCAAAGGTCCTGAGCTATGTGGAAGAGCGCCTGAGCGGCATCACCGTTTCGGCATGGTTCGACGATGCAGAGGTCATCGAGCTGAACGAAGAGCATCTGATCATCTACTCTCCATCGGATTTCCGCCGTGATATTATCCGCCGCCGCGCCGCCGATTACATTCAGGACGCGCTGAAGGAAATCTTCAATTCCGACGCCAAGCTGATCGTTTTCGACGATGAGGAGCTGGAAGCCTACCGCCAGAAGGACAAGGTCAAAACTGCCATGGATTTCAATCCCCAGTTTTCCTTCGATAACTTCGTGGTGGGTCCGTCCAACCGCTTCGCACACAGCGCCGCCATTGCCGTCAGCAATGCGCCGGGTACGATCTACAACCCTCTGTTCATCTACGGACCTCCCGGTGTGGGCAAGACCCACCTGCTGTATGCCATCGCCAACGGCATCCGCAAGGTCAACCCGGAGGCGAAGATCCTCTACATCAAGGGTGACCAGTTCACCAATGAGCTGATTGCCGCCATCCAAAGCGGTAAAAACATCGAATTCCACAACAAATACCGGGAAGCGGATCTGTTTTTGATCGATGACGTGCAGTTCATCGCCGGCAAGGAGCAGACGCAGGAGGAATTCTTCCATACCTTCAACAAGCTCTACGAGGAACATAAGCAGATCGTCATGACCTCCCACCGCAAGCCCAGCGACATGCTGACGCTGGAAGACCGCCTGAGAACCCGTTTTGAGTGGGGTCTGCTGGCAGACATCCAGCCGCCGGATTATGAAACCCGTATGGCGATCCTGCGGAACAAAGCGAAGAGTCTCGGTCTGGAGCTGGATGACGATGTGTGCAACTACATTGCCATCAACATCACCAACAACGTCCGTCAGATCGAGGGTACACTCAAGAAGATCCTCGCCTACCGGGATCTGAACAATATGCCGCTGGACCTCAATAACATCTCCCGCGCCATTGAGGACATGTTTAAGTCCGAAGGCAGCGCTCTGCCTACCCCCAGCCTGATCATCAGTCAGGTCTGCAAGTTCTACAACGTGGACGAGATCATCCTACGTGGCTCTCAGCGCACGAAAAATATCGCCGAGGCTCGGCAGATCGCCATGTACCTGATCCGCAAGCTGACCAATCTCAGCCTGCCGGACATCGGTATGGAATTTGCCAAGGATCACTCCACCGTTCTGCACTCCATTCGCAAGGTGGAATCCGACCTGAAGAAGGGCGACACCAACTTGCAGAACAACATCCGGGACATCACAGCCAACATCAATAGCCTGCTGTAAAGGTCCTGAAAATTTCCACAATCGGCTGTTGAAAAAGAACAAGTTGCATTGTGGAAAAGTAGGGGTAAAAATTTTCCAAAATATGCTGTGGAAAAGTTATTCTTTTTCCAAACTCCCTTGTGGAAAAAAAGTCGTTGCGGCTCTAAGGAAAAAGACGGTTTTCCACATAAAATCGTACTACTACTGTTACTACTGCATTTATTCTATCTAATATATATATTTATAAATATTAAGACAAGAAAGGAAGACCGATATGCGTTTTACCTGTGAAAAAAGTACCCTTGTCCAAGGTCTGAATATTGCCAGCCGTACCGTCGCTCAGAAGAGCAGTCTTTCCGTCATTGAAGGCGTGCTGTGCCGTGCAGGCGCGGACGTCAGCCTGACCGGCTACAATATGGAAACAGCCATCACCTACAGCGTGGAAGCGGAAGTCACCGAGTCCGGCACCTGCATCCTGCCTGCAAAGCTCTTTGGTGACATCATCCGCCGCCTGCCGGAGGGTCCCGTGACCGTTTCCGTGGATGACAATTTCAAGGTTTCCATCCGCGCCGGCTACGCATCCTTTACCATCTCTGCCGAAAGCGCTGAGGATTACCCCGAGCTGCCCGACGTTGGCAGCGGTCGCGGTGTTTCCATTCCCCAGATGCAGCTGAAGGAGCTGATTTCCGGCACGATCTTCGCGGTTTCCGAAAATCAGGGCAGACCCATCCACACCGGCGTCAAGTTCGAGGTGGAAAACGAGAGCATTTCCGCCATCGCGGTGGATGGCTTCCGTCTTGCCCGCCGCACCTTCCATCCTGAGACCCCCACCAACCGGGAGCTGAGCTTCGTCGTTCCCGCCGCGGGTCTGAAGGAAGTGGAAAAAATTCTGACCGATTCCGAGGAGGACGCGGTCTTTACCCTCGGCTCGAAGCACATTCTCTTTGAGATCGGCGCAGCTACTTTGATCTGCCGCCTGCTGGAGGGCGATTTCCTCGACTGGCGCAAGGTCGTACCCACCAACTGCCCCGTGAAGCTGGTTGCAAACGTTGGCGATCTGGCAAGCTCCATTGAGCGCGTGGGTCTGATCGTTTCCGAAAAGTACAAGAGTCCCGTGCGCTGCGTTTTCGGTGATCAGGTGCTGCAGCTGCGCACCAATACCACCATCGGTGCTGCCGAGGATCGCTGCGCCATCGCCGGCGACGGCAAGGAGCTGGAGATCGGCTTCAATGTGCGCTATCTTGCGGATGCTCTGCGCGTCATTCCCTCTGAGGAAGTGGTGCTGGAGCTGACCAACGGTTTGAGTCCCATCGTGCTGACCCCGGCGGAGGAGAAATACGATTATTCCTACATGGTTCTGCCGGTGCGCATTAAGAACGGCTAAAAAAACCTTTCTTTCGACAGAAAGCGTAGGGCGGGCCCTTGGTCCCGCCAAAACGAAAACGATACAGATTTAGGGCGGGAGCAAGCACCCGTCCTACAAGGGACAATTATTACTTCGGAGTAAACACATGAAAGTTGTTGTAAAAAAGAAAGACAGCGCGCAGAAGCTGGTGATCCAGACGGAGTTTATCAAGCTGGAATCTGCCATGAAGCTGGCGAATATCGTCCCCTCCGGCGGCAGCGCAAAGCTGGAAATTCAGGAGGGCTACGTCACTGTGAACGGTGAAGTCTGCACCATGCGGGGCAAGAAGCTCTATCCCGGCGATCGTTTCGCCTTTGATGGCGACGAATATCTCATCTGCGATGAGGCTTAATAAGCTGCAGCTCCGGGATTTCCGGAATTATGAAGCCCTTTCCCTTGAATTTGACCCCGGGGTCAACCTGATCGTGGGCAAAAACGCGCAGGGAAAGACGAATTTGCTGGAAGCCGTGGCATACCTCGGCGCGGGCAAGAGCTTCCGTGCCTTAAAGCAGACGGAAATGGTGCGTTTTTCTGCGGATTTTGCCGATCTGGAGGGGGAGATCTTCTCTCAGGAGCGTCTGCAGACCCTGCGCTGGGTGATCTTTAACGGCGCGCGCCCCCGTCAAATTTGGCGAAACGGCGCGAAAAAGAAGACCACCGCGGAAATTGCCGGCGTGCTGAACACGGTTTTGTTCTGCCCGGAGGATCTGATGGTCCTGAAAGCCGGTGCGTCGGCGCGCCGCAGGCTGGGAGATCAGGCGTTATGTCAACTGCGTCCCAACTACGACGCGGCACTGACGGAATACAACCGCATTTTGGATCAAAAATCCCGCATTTTGAAGGATCATTTTGAAAATCCGGCGGTGCTGGAGATATTGCCTGAGTACAACGCACGGCTCTGTCAGGTGGGTGCGCTGCTGATCTCCTACCGGGCGCGGTTTTACAAGAGCCTCGGCGAGGAAGCGGCGCGGTTTCACAATGCCTTTTCCGGCGGCGCGGAGGATTTTGACCTGCAATATAAGACGGTTTCCACGGTTTCTGACCCCTTTGCGCCGGTTGCGGAGCTGACTTCTGCCCTGCAGGCGCATTTGGAGAGCCATTACCGGGCGGAATTAGAGACCGGCACGTGCCTGACCGGCCCCCACAAGGACGATTTTTCCGTATCCCTTTCCGGCATCGACCTGAAAGCCTACGGCTCTCAGGGGCAGACCCGCACCGCGGCGATCAGCCTGAAGCTGGCGCAGCGGGAGCTGCAAAAGCGGGAAAGCGGCGAAGAGCCGGTACTGCTGTTGGACGATGTGCTGTCGGAATTAGACCCTGCCCGGCAGGATTTTGTGCTGAACCAGATCACATCGGGTCAGGTTTTCATCACCTGCTGTGAACCCGGCAGATTTACAAAGCTGGGCAAAACCATCGAAATTGAAAAGGGAAATGTAATTTAATTGACAATTGAAAATTGATAATTGATAATTGTTAACTGTCAATTGTCCATTATCCATTGGAGGATATTATGTCTGACGAAATGAAAGTAACAGAAGAATACGGCGGCTCGCAAATTCAGGTTCTGGAAGGTCTGGAGGCGGTTCGCAAGAGACCCGGTATGTACATCGGCTCGACATCGGTGAGCGGTCTGCACCATCTGGTGTATGAGATCGTGGACAACTCCATCGACGAAGCCCTCGCCGGCTACTGCGATCACATCACCGTCACCATCAATAAGGGAAATTCCATCACCGTTACCGATAACGGCCGCGGTATCCCCGTGGACATCCAGCCCCAGACGGGACGTCCCGCCATGGAGGTCGTTTTCACCGTTCTGCACGCAGGCGGTAAGTTTGGCGGCGGCGGTTATAAGGTATCCGGCGGTCTGCACGGCGTGGGCGCGTCGGTTGTGAACGCGCTGTCCGAGTGGCTGAAGGTGCGGGTCTACAAAAACGGCAACATCTATGAGATGAAGTTTGCCCGCGGCGCCATCACGCAGGAAATGACCGTCGTTGGCAACACCGACCGCACCGGCACGGAAGTCACCTTCCAGCCCGATCCCGAGATGTTCGATACTCTCGTCTACGACTACGATGTCCTCCACGACCGCATGCGTGAGGAGGCATTCCTCAACGGCGGCTTGACCATCTCCATCACCGATGACCGTGGCGAAGAGCCGGTTTCCGATACCATGTGCTACGAGGGCGGCATCCGGGAATTTGTCACTTGGTGCAACCGCAACAAGACCACCATCCACGACGATGTGATCTACATGCAGGGCATGAAGGGCGACGCCTCCGCCGAGATCGCACTGCAGTATAACGACGGCTATACCGAAGCCATGCTGTCCTTTGCCAATGACGTGCGCACCCCTGAGGGCGGCATGCACGAGACCGGCTTCAAGACCGCACTGACCCGCGTGCTGAACAATTACGGCACAAAAATGGGCATCATCAAGGGCGACGACAAGGTATCCGGTGAGGATTGCCGTGAGGGCGTGACGGTTGTCATCTCCGTCAAGCTGACGGATGCCCAGTTTGAGGGTCAGACCAAGGCGAAGCTGGGCAATGCCTACATCCGTACATTGGTTGACCAGATCGTGAACGAACAGCTGGCAACTTACTTCGAGGAGCATCCCCAGACCGCCAAAATCATCCTTGAGAAGGCAATGATGGCGAACCGCGCCCGGGAAGCTGCCCGGAAGGCTCGTGAGTCCATCCGCAGAAAAAGCGCCTTGGGCGGCGCTGCAATGCCCGACAAGCTGCGTGACTGCAACGAGAGCGACCCCTCTCTGACGGAAATTTACATCGTCGAGGGTGACCCCGCAGGCGGCTCCGCGACCCAGGGACGTGACTCCCGCTTCCAAGCCATCCTGCCCCTGTGGGGTAAAATGCTCAACGTGGAAAAAGCCCGTGAGGACAAGGTCATCGGCAACGACAAGCTCCAGCCCGTCATCACCGCGCTGGGTGCCGGCATCGGCGAAGAATTTGATGTTGCAAAGCTGCGCTACCACAAGGTCGTCATCATGGCGGATGCCGACGTGGACGGCAGCCACATCAGAACACTTCTTTTGACCTTCTTCTTCCGTTTTATGCGTCCGCTGATCGAAGGCGGCTACGTTTACGCCGCCATGCCGCCCCTTTACACGCTGGTGCGCGGCAAGACCACCCGTTACGCCTTCTCCGATCAGGAGCGTGACGAGCTGTCCGCTGAAATGCGCGGCGACAATCCCAATGCCAAGGTGGACATCAGCCGTAACAAGGGTCTTGGTGAGATGGATCCCCACGAGCTGTG
>JAZNNV010000115.1:0-7326 GCA_045580465.1 Faecousia sp. | reverse complement strand
TTTCATCACACCACTCCTTGGCTCACAGAACGACATGGCTACGATCCGACTTGTTCGGCACCCGCTCTGAGCGGGAGATCAAAAAGATCCAGCCGCTGGTAGATAAAGTTTTGGCGCTCGACGAGCCCTATTCCAAGCTGTCCGAGGAGGAGCTGGGGGGCATGACCGCCCGGTTCAAGGCACGTCTTGCTGTGGACGAGACCCTCGATGACATCCTGCCCGAAGCCTTTGCCGCCATCCGGGAAGCCGCATGGCGCGTGCTGGGCATGAAGCTGTACCCCGTTCAGGTCATCGGCGGCATCATTTTGCATCAGGGACGCATCGCGGAGATGAAGACCGGCGAAGGCAAGACCTTCGTCGCCGTTCTGCCCTGCTACCTCAATGCCCTCACCGGCAGGGGCGTGCATCTGGTCACCGTCAACGAGTACCTTGCAAAATACCAGTCCGAGTGGATGGGCAAGGTCTATAAATACATGGGACTGTCTGTAGGTCTGATCATTCCGGGCATGACCCCTGCCGAGCGTCGGGTGTCCTATGCCGCGGACATCACCTACTGCACTAACAATGAGCTGGGCTTTGACTACCTGCGTGACAACATGGCACTTTACAAGCAGGATCTGGTACAGCGCGGTCATGCCTTTGCCATCGTGGACGAGGTGGACTCCATCCTCATCGACGAGGCGAGAACTCCCCTGATCATCTCCGGCAGGGGCGAGGACTCCTCCAAGCTCTACCAGCTGGCGGATCAGTTTGTTGCCACCCTGCGCCGCAAGGTCTTTGCCAAGACCGAGGACAAGGAAGTCCACGATAACTACGACTGCGACTATTTTGTGGATGAGAAGAGCCGCACTGTCTCCCTGACCGCTGACGGCATCGCCAAGGCGGAGAAGTTCTTCGGCGTGGAAAATCTCTCCGACATGGAAAATACCACCATCAGCCACCACATCAATCAGGCGATGAAGGCCCGCGGTCTGATGAAAAAGGACATCGACTATGTGGTCAAGGACGGCGAGATCATCATTGTTGACGAGTTCACCGGCCGCTTGATGTACGGTCGCCGCTACAACGAGGGTCTGCATCAGGCGATCGAGGCAAAGGAGCGGGTCAAGGTGGCATCCGAGTCCAAGACCCTCGCCACCATCACCTTCCAGAATTTCTTCCGTCTTTACGACAAGCTCTCCGGCATGACCGGCACAGCCCTGACGGAGCAGGACGAATTTGCGACCATCTATTTCCTCGACGTGGTGGAGATCCCCACCAACCGCCCCGTGATCCGCATCGATCACACCGACGCGGTGTACAAGACCGTCGCCGGCAAGTACCGCGCCATCGTCCAGCAGGTCAAGGCATGCCACAGCAAGGGTCAGCCGGTGCTGGTGGGTACGGTTTCCATTGAAAAAAGCGAGCTTCTCAGCAAAATGCTGAAAAAAGAGGGCATACCCCACAACGTCCTGAACGCGAAATTCCACGAGCAGGAAGCCCAGATCGTTGCCCAGGCAGGTAAATTCGGTGCTGTCACCATCGCCACCAACATGGCAGGTCGTGGTACGGATATCATGCTGGGCGGCAACGCGGACTTCCTCGCCAAGAGTGAGCTGCGCAAGCTGGATCTGCCGGAGGAGGTGCTGGCGGAAGCGGACACCTATTCCGAGACCGACAATCCCGAGATCCTCGCCGCCCGGGAGCAGTACAAGCAGCTGCTGCAGAAATACCGGGAGCAGATCGCTGTGGAGGCGGTGAAGGTCAGAGAGGCGGGCGGTATGTTCATCATCGGCACCGAGCGCCACGAATCCCGCCGTATCGACAACCAGCTGCGGGGACGTTCCGGCCGTCAGGGTGATCCCGGCGAAAGCCGCTTCTACCTGAGTCTGGAAGACGATCTGATGCGTCTGTTCTCCTCGGATCGGATCATGGGCATGATGGACAGCCTCGGTATGGACGAGGATACCCCCATTGATGCACGAATTTTGTCGAATGCCGTCGAAAACGCGCAGAAGAGCGTGGAAGGCGTGCATTTCCGCTCCCGTAAGAGCGTTCTGGAGTACGACAACGTGATGAACACCCAGCGTGAGGTCATCTATGCCCAGCGCCAGAAGGTGCTGGACGGCGAGGATCTGCGGGAGAGCATCCTGACGATGCTGCGGGGCGTCATCGAGTCCGCGGTCACCTCTGCCATCGCAGAGCATGACGGCATCAACGAGGAGACCCTCAAGGCAGTTGCCGCCTCCCTTGCCTATTGCCTGCCTCCCCGCGTGGGTATTCCCACCGAGCAGGAAGCGATGATCGAATACCTCTATGAAACCGCGGTGCAGGAGTACGAGAAAAAGGAAGCCGCCTACGGCGCTGCCACCATGCGGGAAGTGGAGCGCGTGGTCATGCTCCGGGTGGTGGACGAGCATTGGATGGAAAACATCGATGCCATGGACGATCTGAAGCAGGGCATCGGTCTGCGTGCCTACGGTCAGCATGACCCGGTCATCGCCTACAAGGAAGAAGGCTACCAGATGTTCACCGCCATGATCGACGCCATCCGGGAGGAGACGGTGCGCCGGCTGTTCTTGGTGCGGCTCCAGCCCCAGCAGGAGGTCAAGCGTGTACAGGTCGCCAAGGAGACCGGCACAGCTGCCGCCACTGCAACGCAGGTGAAGAAAGAACCCGTCCGCAACCGGGACAAGAAGGTCGGTCCCAACGATCCCTGCCCCTGCGGTAGCGGCAAGAAGTACAAAAAGTGCTGCATGCAGAGCGATAAGGCGAAGGAACAGTAAGTGAACAAATACCTTTTGTAGGGGTCGGCGCCTACGACGACCCGAAAGAACGAGACCTTTTGCGGACGGGCTGTCGAGGGCGCCAGCCCCTACATTGTAAAAAGTTAAACGGAGAACCGCTATGCCCATCGTCACCAAAAAACAAGGAACACTGGAATATCTGGTTGCCGAGGGCATCGCTGCGCCCCATGCCTTCACTACCCGTCTAGGCGGCGTCAGCACCGGCGCGCTCTCCAGTCTGAACATCGGACTGCATCGGGGAGATGCGCCTGAAAATGTTGCGAAAAACCACGAAATTCTGGCAAAAGCCCTGGGTTTTGACCGGGAAAAGCTGGTCTTATCCCATCAGGTGCATACGGACACTGTCCGCTGCGTCACCGCCGGGGACGCGCTGGGCATCGACCATCACCTGTATCCCGAATGCGACGCCCTCATCACGATTGATCCCGGTACGGCGCTGATGATCTTCACGGCAGACTGCACACCCGTTTTGCTCCACGACCCGGTCACGGGCGCGGTGGGCGCGGTGCATGCCGGCTGGCGGGGAACTGCCATGGACATTGCCGGCAAGGCTGTCCGGAAAATGGCAAAGCAGTTCGGCTGCGCGCCCGAAAATATCCGCGCCGCCATCGGACCGAATATCGGCTTCTGCTGCTTCGAAACCGACGGAGAAGTGCCCAACGCCATGGTGGAAACCTACGGCGCGGCGGCGGAAAAATACATCCGTCCCGCCGGCGATAAATATTATGTAAACCTAAAAGAGATCAACGCCCTCTCCCTTCGCAACGCGGGGGTCGTGTCCGTTGAGATCAGCGACAGCTGCACCATGTGCAGCCATGAAACCTTCTGGTCTCACCGTTACACCCGTGGAAACCGGGGGTCACAAGGGGCGATCATCCTTTGCAAGGAGGAGATGTTTTGAAAAAGCTCATTGCGATCATATTGCTGCTGGGCATTCTCCTGACCGGCTGCGGCGGGGAGGAAACACCCTATGTCCCCACGGGTGACGGTCTTACCGACGAAAATGACATCACCGCCCCCACTGTACCCGAAACTCCCAAGGAGCTGAAGCTGGCATACGACCCGGCGGACGGCTTGCACCCATATCAGTGCAACGAGCCCACCAATCGGATGCTGCTGTCGCTGGTGTATCAGGGGCTTTTCTGCACAGATGCCCAATATAACGTCAAGCCCATGCTCTGCAAGAGCTTTGAAATGTCCCCGGACATGCGCACCTACACCTTCTATCTGGAGAAGGCGGCATTTTCCGACGGTCAGTTCCTCACCGCCTACGATGTGCAGGAGAGCCTGCGTGCCGCCCGGGAAAGCGGCTATTTTGCCGGACGCTTCACTCACATCAAGACCATCGACGCAGTGGCGGAGGATGCAATTCGCATCACGCTGGACACCCCCTGCGAGAATTTGCCCATTTTGCTGGACATTCCCATCATCAAAAAGACCGAGCTGAAGGCGGAATTTCCTCTGGGTACGGGTCCGTACCGCATCGAAAAGACCGCCGATGGCATCCAGCTGCGCCGTCAGGTGGCGTGGTGGTGCAATGCCGCTATGGAGACCAACGCCATGACCATCCCCCTCATCGAGGGCGCGACTCCCAGCCAAGTCCGGGACCTTTTTGAATTTTCTCAGCTGGGTCTGGTCTGCACCGACCCGGGACTGGACTCCTACGTGGATTTCCGCGGCGACTATGAGCTGTGGGAGAGCGAGAACGGCATGTTCCTCTACATCGGCGTCAACGAAAAGAGCAAGGTGCTGGCAAATGATGCCATCCGCACCGCCCTGACCTATGCCATCGACCGGGATTCGCTGGTGACGACGTTCTTCCGTGGCTTCGCCCACAGCGCCACCCTGCCTGCCTCTCCCCTTTCGCCCGTCTACAATGACAATCTTGCGGCGCGTTATGATTATCAGCCCGCGAGATTTGTCAAGGCGGTGGAAAACGCGGAGCTGGAGAACAATATGGTGGTTTTCCTCGTCAACAAGGACGACCCACGGCGGATGCGCGTGGCGCGCACCATCAAGGAAATGCTGGAAGCCGGCGGTCTGCAGGTGACCATGTCGGAGCTTCCCGGCGCGGAGTTTCGCACCGCTCTGAAGGAGGGAAAGTTTGACCTCTATCTCGGTCAGACGAAGCTCTCACCCAATATGGATCTGACGGAATTTTTTGCCGGGGACGGCACGCTGAATTACGGCGGCATGGACGACGTGGCGGCGTACGCCATGAGTTTGGAAGCCCTTGCCAACAGCGGCAACTTCCAGACCCTGCACCAGCAGGTGATGGAAAACGGCTGGCTGTGTCCGATTTTGTTCCGCAGCTATGCCATCTACGGTCGACGGGGCATGCTCTCGGGCTTGAACCCTGCAAGAGATAATGTTTTCTACTATTCCGTTGAGAAAAAAGCGTAAAATATGGGCGCCCCGGTTGGGGCGCCCGATTTTTCTTTAGCAGCAGGTGCGCTCGCAGCTGTTGCCGCACAGACCGGTGTTGCCATTGCCGTTGCCGCAGCAGCAGAACAGAACCGCCAGAATGATGATCCACCAGATGTTGATGCCGCAGCCGCCGTTGTTACCACAGAAATTGCACATAAGAATACCTCCGAAAAAAGAAAGATTGAAGCGTCGCCGCTCATTCCATGGTATTCCGCAGGCGCAAAAAGGTGCAAGGGATTTCTCCTATACAAGGAGGCGAAAAAGCCTCCCCTGTGTAAGGGGAGGTGGCAAAAATCTTTGTTTTTTGACGGAGGGGTTGTGGTGTATCAATACAAAACAATCCCCCACCGCTTCGCGGGGCCCCCTTTGCACAAGGGGGCCTTTGAGGTTATCCAATCAATGCCTTGAATGCCGGAAGGCTCTTTTCGATCATCTCGGGTCTCACGCAGTAGCAGATGCGGAAGTAGCCCGGGCAGCCGAAATCGTCGCCGGGAACCACCAGAAGATCCAGCGCCTTGGCTCTTTCGGAGAAGGCATTGGCATCGCCGCCGGGGGCTTTGATGAAGAGGTAGAACGCGCCGTCCGGCTGCGCCATTTCGTAGCCCATCTCCGTCAATGCGTTATAAAGGCGGGTGCGGTTGCGGTCATAGGCGTCCAGATCCGGGCGCAGCTGGGTGCAGCGACCGATCACCTTCTGCCACAAACTGGGAGCGCAGACGTGACCTGCTGCCCGGGCAGCACCGGCGATGGCGAGGTAGAGATTTTTGCTGTCGGTGGCGTTTTCCGGCACGTAGATGTAACCGATGCGCTCGCCGGGCAGGGACAGGGACTTGGAATAGGAGTAGCAGACAACGGTGTCCCCGTAGATGGTGGGGATGAAGGGTACTTCCACACCGCCGTAGGCAAGCTCACGGTAAGGTTCGTCAGAGACGATGTAAATGGGGTGACCATACTCGTTTGCCTTTTTGGTCAGCAGTGCCGCCAGAGCCGTCAGGGTCTCCCGGGTGTAGACAACGCCGGAGGGGTTGTTGGGGGAATTGACGATGATGGCGGCGGTGTTTTCCGTCAGCTGCGCCTCCAAAGCATCCAGCTTGATCTGGAAATGGGGAACATCCGGCGCGACCACCTTGAAGCCCAGTCCGGCAGCCTCCGCAAAGGGGCGGTACTCCGGGAAGAAGGGCGCCAGCGCCAGCACTTCTGCACCGGTCACGGACAGCGCACGGAACACAGCGGTCAGCGCAGGGGCAGCACCGCCGGTGATGAACAGATTTTCAGGACGGACACCGGCAGCATAGCGTTCGTTCAGGTCATCGGCGATCGCCTGACGGGTGGCGGCATCGCCCACAGCGGAGGTGTAGCCGTGGAGTGCCACGGGATCGGTGTCCTGCAGCAGGTCACGGATGGTCTCGGTCACTGCGTCGGGGGCGGGCATGGAGGGATTGCCGAGGGAATAGTCGTAAATATTTTCCCGTCCGACGATGGCAGCCCGGCGGCAGCCATATTCAAAAAGCTCCCGGATGCAGGAGCGCTTCGAGCCGAGCAGGTAGGCATAATCATTGTACATGGTCATTCTCCTTGTGCGAAAAGTTGTTTACATAACATTGTGTTTGCGGGGTCGGAACTGCTGTTTTGCCATGTGATCTCTCCCGCGCCGTCCGAGAGAAGTCCGGCAAGCGCCAGCCGACGCTTTGTTTCCCGCGCCGTGCCTTCTCCCCCGTCCAGCAGGACGACCGCATCCCCTAAAACGCGGCGGATGGCGGCTTTCACGAAGGGAAAGTGGGTACAGCCCAGCACCAGCACGTCGATTTTGCCCTTGTAGGGCGTCAGAATTTGGGAAAGCAGCTGCTCCGTTTCGGAAGAATCGGCTTTTCCGGCTTCGATCAGCTGCACCAAGCCCGGCGCGGGGATCTTGTAGACCGGCTGATCATGGGCGGTGCGGTGCAGAAGGGCGTCGAATTTCTCCTCCCGCAAGGTCACATCTGTCGCCATGACGCCGATGCCTTTGCCGGGAAAACGGTCTGCTGCCAGCTTCAGTGCCGGCTCGATACCGATGACGATCAGGTCGGGATGCGCCTGCCCCAGGTCTTCGATGGCGGCGGCGGTGGGGGTGTTG